>NZ_JBEPLO010000038.1:0-14957 GCF_040545225.1 Streptococcus rupicaprae
ACTCAAAAACCACACAGTGATTCTTTCATCTTGATTGTTTTCAAGACAGAAATCACGGTGTGGTTTGATTTTGAGGCTAGTTTTTGCCCGGCCTCAATACTCTTTCTCATTATATCCAAAGTCAGCGAGGTCAAGTTTTTTGTCGCGCCAATTTTTCTTGACTTTGACCCAGGTTTCGAGGAAGACCTTGTCGCCTAGCATGAGTTCGATGTCACGGCGGGCAAGGGAGCCGATTTTTTTCAGCATGGCACCACCTTTTCCGATGACAATGCCTTTTTGGCTGTCTCGCTCAACCATGATGGTGGCTTGAATATGAACCTTGTCGGTCTCCTCATCTCGCTTCATAGACTCGATGACCACCGCTACCGAATGCGGAATTTCCTCTCGGGTCAAATGCAAGACCTTCTCCCGAATCATCTCCGACACCAAGAAGCGCTCGGGATGGTCCGTTATCTGATCTTCTGGGAAATACTGGAAGCCCTCTTCCAGATTGTCCTTGAGAATCTCCATCAGGCGATTAACATTGTTCCCTTGAGTGGCTGAAATCGGCACAATTTCCTTGAAGTCCATCTGACTCCTGAAGTCATCAATCTGCTCCAAGAGCTGGTCAGGGTGCACCTTGTCAATCTTGTTAATCACCAAAATCACAGGAATATTGGCCTTTTTCAGGCGCTCAATAATCATGTCGTCGCCCTTGCCCCGCTTCTCATCAGCAGGCACCATGAAGAGCACCGTCTCCACCTCACGCAGGGTCGAGTAGGCCGCATCTACCATAAAATCCCCCAGAGCTGTCTTGGGCTTATGAATCCCTGGCGTATCGATAAAGACGATTTGCTCCGTCTCAGTTGTGTAAATCCCCATAATCTTATTACGGGTCGTCTGCGCCTTGTCACTCATGATGGCAATTTTTTGCCCCATCACATAATTCAAAAAGGTTGATTTGCCGACATTTGGCCGACCTAAAATCGCTACAAATCCTGATTTAAACATAACTTAAGATACAAAGGACGTCAAAAGCAAAGTCAAAATAGGGAATGACCCGAAAATCCGGATTTTCGAGGTCGTTCATCTTTTTGACACAGCTTTTAGTCCGTGTTCAGTTGGAACACAAACCCGTCCCACTCCTTTCATTTTCTATTACTTTCAGTGTCCCATGGCAAAGCTGCCAGACACATATTCTTCAATCATCAAACGGTGGCTGTCAAAAGCCATATCCAACTGGTCAATCTCCTCTTTTGTGAAAAAACGTAACTCTAGACTTTCATCATCACGGTGAGTGCTAATGTCATAGCTCTCTTCTGCTACCATTTCATAGATAAAGGTGACGGACTGGCAAATATCACCGTTGGGATAATGATGCTCGCTATTCGTATAAACATTAAGCAGGCGTTTGGCAGTCACCTTAATGCCTGTCTCCTCAGCAAACTCACGAATGGCTGTTTCCAGAGAGCTTTCACCGAGCTCCATAGCACCACCTGGATAAACTAACCCAGGCCAATCAGGGTCTTTACGGTTTTGCACCAAGACCTTGGTACCATCTGTCACCATACACATGTTGGTCAATACGACATTTTCCGTTGTTGGCATAGTTTCCGCCTTTCTGATTAATATATATCTGGTCGGTCAGCCTTAAACTCAACATATTCACCTTCCTGTATGTCCTTTGGAATTGTATCTTCCATATCAAATAAAAACTCCCCCACCTGAATCAGTTCTCTGTGCCGATCTACTAGCTTGCCAACCACAAAATGTTCCCAGTTACCGAGATGTTTTAGAATGGGAAAATCAACATCGCTGCGTTCAACGTCATCCGTCATCAACCATGTGATTGGACCATCATCGTAGACATCCCCGATTTTACCGTAATAAGGCCAGGCAAAGCAGCAGCAAACGAATGTCCCATCCGTCAACCAGACCTCTGCACCTCCCTCTGGGCCACCACCGATAAGTTCAACATCCTTTACCCAAATCATTCATCCCTCCTCAATCAAACACTGCTTCCCAGTGCTCTGCTTGGCAAGTCTCATAACACAGCTCAATCTGCTCCTTAGTCGTCTTATTGAGCGAGAGGTCTGGCAGGTCATCTAGGTCAAAATAGCGACTGTCCAAGGTTTCGCTGTTAGGGACGAACTGCCCACCTAAACTGCGGCAGAGGAAAAAGATCTTAGTCACGTGATGGGCCGACCGACTAGGCTGGTTCTTGTGCTTGTCTAAAATCGCCACAAGACGGTAGGCTTCGACATCCAGACCTGCTTCTTCCTTGACTTCCTTGATGGTATTGTCCATAGCAGAGCAGTCCATATCGCACCAGCCACCTGGGAAAGCAACACCTGGCCAGTCTTGCTTGAGTCGCTCCATAACGACAACCTTATCGCCATCACGAATCTTGCAAAGGTTGGTAAAAATCACTTCTTGACTGCGTAGCATACTAACTCTTCATTTATTTTTCATCCCAAACTTAAAATATTATTACCTAATTTTTAGAACATAAAATTAAAAATACAGACAACGTAACTGGTAAATATGTTAAAATTTCTGTGATTGAAAATAATGCTGATAAATATTTTGTACAATTTTTAAATTCTTCTACTGATAATTTTAAATCAGAGTCTCCTTTTAAGTCACTAATAAGACTTGCATAGAGTTTTCTGTATAGTCTCTCTTGCCATAAATAATACGAATCTAGAAGCCAAAAGCCAATAATCGGAAAAAGATATATTAGAAAATTATTTTTTAGATTATCATTTTGTAAGAATAAAAACAATCCTACAACAATTGTAATCATCCACCCCTTAATTACAAAAGAATTTTGTGCCATCCTAGTAATTATTGATTGAACTAAATCAATATGTTTAGATTTTGTTTCTTTCATTTATCGTCTCCTTATTATTAAAAAAATTAACAAAATTAGATTCGTTTAAAATTTCGCCACCTAATTTCTGATATTCTTCCTTGTTTTCTTCCAATGTTCTAAGTGATTTATCAAACATACTACAAACTTCATTTAGAAGCGAATGAAGTGCTCCGAAGTGATTGTCAGTTGTTACCACACGTTCAGCATTATCATCAATATAAACATTAGGATGCACTGTTGTTGTCACTAGAGGGGCCGCAGGTTCTTCTTTACCAGCTTTAATAATCCCATGCTTCGTTTTAACAACCCAACCGGCACCTACTTCAAGTAAAACACCTCTTTTTTTTGCAGAGTTATTAGAATGTACATATAAAACATAGATTGGTTTATTTGAGTAACTATTTATGAAAAATTCTCGAAAATAATCCCATATATTTTGTCCGTAAGGAACTACCGAGCGATTCTCTGGGTCACTAGTATAAATGATTTCTTCCTCACTGAAGCCATTGAATAATAATAAACCATATAAAATATTATTTAGTTTTTGATCCTGCCGAGTATGGCTAAGCAAAATTTTTCTAGATTCATTATCAACCTTTATTTTTTTCATTCCTAATTGCTTGAACATTTTATTGGCTATATTAGGATTCAATGTGTTGTTTGGAACAGCTTTATTAAACGTTTCAAGTACTTCTTGTGCTTTTTTTGCAAATTCATCCTCAGCTTTTCGTTTTTGTTTCTTTTTACTTTCTACTTTATCTTTATTCTTAGCTTTAATTGCTAAATCTTTTTTTCTGAGCACTTGGTTTAATATATCTGATGCAGCCTCCAAGAATATTTTATAACGAACATCGTCGCTCTTATATCCTTGTCTATTACTCAATGCCATATCAGGTAAATCTGTTTCTTCAAATTCATCTACATATAATTGTCCCACAACATAAACTTCATTCAATCTGTTTTGACCAATTTCGTTTAAAACATTAAATTGACCTAATTTTCCATGAGAATATATTGCTAGAAAATTGTCTGGAAAATCAGATGATTCTTTTTCTTTCAAACCTCTTGTAGTACTATATGTACCTATCCATCCTTTTACTTCCAGAGTTCTATCTTTAATTTCACCTAACCTGTTTTTTATTGAATAGTCTTTTTTGACAGGGTCCTTTAATAAATAATTATCATTTGCGTATTTAGGGGATTTATTTTTAAATTTATCAAGAATTCCATACTCATCTTTCCCAAATATGATAAGAGAGTCCAAGGAGGTAGCCAAAGAATCTACAAACTTTCTTGAAGTTTCATTTTTTCCATCTATCCCCTTGATATGAATTGCAAAAGGATTCTCTTTATTATCGCTCAGTTGAGGGAAAAACTTTGAAAGGTTGTTTTTTATAGTCTTGGACAGCTTAGGAATTTCAAACTCTGAGTCCAGCATCTCAATCCTTGTCCCAGATTCAGTGATATAATCAAAATTCATTTCATCTTCAGAAATCGCCTTTAATTTCCCGTTATCTGGAACAGTTCTCGTTAACCAGAATCCCGATTTATCGCCGCCTGATTTCGTCATCACTTTTACTCTGCTAGAAACAGCTAATGCCGCTAGTTTACCAATTCCCTTTCTCCCCATTTTAGGTCGTTTATATTTCTCACTTTTTGAGCTATTTTCATCAACTCGAGTTGGTTTAGCCACAGATAAGTACTTTTCTCGTGTCTCATCATATGTCATTCCCTTTCCATCATCCTCAATGATAATTACAGAATCCGAAAAACTAATCCAAACATTTTCAGCATCAGCATCATAGCTATTAGCTACTAGTTCTGCTAGTACATAATAAATATTAGTGTACAAACTAGGCCCCAATAATTCTAATATTTCTGGACTAATTTGAATTGGATATTCTTTTTTCATTATACGTTCTCCAAATGATTTAATATACTTCTACCAATTACCTCTCCCAACTTAGGTGGAACAGCATTACCAATTTGTAACGCAACTTGTGCAATAGGGTAATTTCCACCAAGTTCAGGTTCTGTAAAAAGATAATTCTTTGGAAAAGTTTGTAGCATCGCTCCCTCACGCAAACTCAACGCTCTATCTTGATCTGGGTGACCAAAACGACCATTCCCAATACCAGGAAACTGTGTTGTTATTGTATTAGAAGGTTTATCCCATTCTAAACGACCATAAACAGAACCAAATGATGCTCCACTCTTTTTCTTATAGGCTTCAAGTAAAAGTTCTTCATCCCAATCCTTCCAACTTCCACCTGGTTTTGATTGTTTTATCCTTCTCATATTTAGTTCAGAAAGTTTCCTACTTCTATGTAGAGGGTCCTTCAAATTAGTCTCTCCCGCCTTTAGTTTTGGTAAATTTCCAATTGTCTCCCTCAGTGTTGGGTAACTATCTTTAGCAAATTGAGGAGGCAGTAATTTTATCTCTCCTAATTTCGAGGCTAAAAGTAATAGGCGTTTTCTTTTTTGTGGAACACCATACTCTGGGGCGTAAACTACCTTATAATCAATTGAATAATTATTATCTTTCAAAATTTGGATAAAGTTATCAAACACCTTCTCTTTAACCATCTGAGGAACGTTTTCCATGGAAACAATATCCGGTTGAACATATTCAATTTGTTGACCAAAATAATCTAAAAGATCCATCTTCTGAAGTGTGTTTTCATTATTCTTATATTTATGGCTATATGTCGAAAAGGGTTGGCATGGAGCACAACCCATTAAAATTTTTATATCAGTATCGTCAGGATAAAGATTACTAATTTCCTGATTATCAATTGCCTTAACATCTTTCAATATGAATTTCGCATTATTGTTAAATTCATAAGCAAATTGACTACGAGAATCTATATCATAACCAGCAACAACATTTATACCTGCTTGCTGAATACCGCAGGTCAACCCTCCAACACCGCAAAATAAATCTACAGCATTAATTTTCATGGTAACATCCTCCACTTTAAATTATATCACTCTTTCGGATCTTTTTACAGTATTTATATCTTGTAGAACGCTCAAATCCTTGATTTAACAGCGTTTTAAGCACCTGTCATTATTATGACACAATCCCCGCCTGGTAGACCCCATTTGCCAAAATCCCCACGTTTTTGCAGTAAAATCCTACCAGCATCATCGGTCAAAATCCCACCAGCAAAGGTCAGCATAATCTTGTCATGTCCAACTTTTGAGCGGATATAAGAAATATAATCTTGCGTCATAATGGTCCTTTCTCAGGAGAGCAGAGCCCATAACTTGGGCAAAAAGATAATGATACCGACGATCAGGGCATAAATAGAGGTCAGCAAGACAGCACCTGCTGCCATGTCCTTAGCATTTTTAGCAAAGGTTGAAAAATTTTTCCCACAGACCAAATCTACTAGATTTTCGATAGCCGAATTGAGCAATTCTAACACGATAACCCCAAAAATAGCGGAGCAAATAAACAGCCATTCCACTAATTCCAAGCTAAAGAGCACCCCAAACCCAAAAACCAAAACAGCTCCTACCAGATGACTCTTCATGTTGCGTTCATCTCGAATCGCTGTTCTGATCCCGGTCAAGGCGAAGTCTAAACTGGATAAAAAATGCCTATTCTTCCAGTGCTGATCAATCCCCTCTTCCTCATAGGAATAGTGCGGAGGATCTTGGCGAAATTGCTCAGGATTAAAAATTCGTAACGCTTCTTTTTTATCATCGTGTGAGTCCATAAGCTGTCAAAATCTCCTCTTGCAAGCCAAACATTTCTGCCTCTTCCTCTGGCGTATAGTGGTCATAGCCATTGATGTGGAGAAAGCCGTGTACTGCTAAAAATCCCATCTCCCGCTCAAACGAATGCCCGTAATCCTCAGCCTGTTCCTTCGCCTTATCAACAGAAATAAAAAGTTCACCAATGTAACTATCAAACTCTCCCATCAGCTCGGCCAAATCTGGATTATCCGCCAGATCTTCTGCGTCAAAGATAATACTTTCTTCCGGCTTATACTCCAAACTGATCACATCCGTCGGACGATCCGTCTCTCGATAAAGGAGATTCAATTCATGGCTTCTAACATTATCCACAAAGGTTACTGCCATTTCTTTGTTTTCTGTCCCTAACCGCTTAGCAGCAGCCTCCAATACCTCAACCGTCTGCCTTAAAATCGCTTGGCTAACCTGATTGGTTTCATCGTAGATTTCAATGTGCATATTTTTTCTCACTTTATTTTATTGCTTCCATTATACCATATTTTTCTTGAAACGCTTACCTTCAGGTTACCACCTGCTTGATCTTTAGATATCATAGAATAGTATCAATTTTCCCTTTTTTAATACGAGCTAATTTGCCCTTCCTTTTTTATAATATAATTACATTAAGAAACGAGGTCACTACATGTCACAGGTTATTTTTCTAGATGTTGACGGCACATTGGTTAATTACGAAAATGAAATTCCTGCTTCTGCTATCGAAGCCATCAAGTTAGCGCGCCAAAATGGCCACAGGGTCTATGCCTGTACAGGTCGGAGCCGAGCTGAAATGCAACCAGAAATCTGGGACATCGGCATTGATGGCATGATTGGTGGCAATGGAAATTACATCGAATCAGATAATCAGGTCATCTACCACAATTCGTTAAGCCTTGCGGAGTGTACAGAGATTGTGGACTATCTGCATGCTCATGGCTTAGAATTCTATTTAGAAAGCAACAGCGGACTCTATGCTTCTGAAAACTTCTTTGAACGCTCCATTCCTGTATTACAAGAATATTGTAAACGCAAAGGGATGGATAATGTTCAGGACGTAACTGCTAAAACAGTTATGCACGGCATGGTGTTTGACAGCACTAATTACTACCGAGATGATGTTAACAAAATTTCTTTCATTCTTGAAAGTTACCAAGATTACCTTGATGCCAAGACACACTTTAGTCAATTTGAAGTCAATACTTGGGGTGGAAAGGGAGAGGTTGCCCTCTTTGGGGATGTCGGTGTCAAAGGCATTGATAAAGCCTTTGCGATTGACCAACTCCTCAACTATCTAGGGGCAGACAAGAAAAATACGATCGCTTTTGGAGACGCTAAAATTGATATCCCGATGTTTCAGTATTGCGCCCAGAGCGTCGCTATGGGAAGTGGTGGTCCAGAAGCAAAAGCTGCCGCCGATTATATCACAACAGGCGTTGATGAAGATGGTATCTATCAAGCGTTTAAACATCTGGAATTAATCTGAGGAACTCTAAAAACGCCCAACTCCTTTCAAATACTTCCAAGCGGGACGACTGTGTTATGATTTTGAAAACGTTTAGATGAAAAGAAGGCTCAAATATCTCAGATAGTGGGAAACTGTTCCAGAGAAAGAGACTCAACTGGAATAAATCAAAAAATATACTGTTCAATCATTGTTCGAGCATCTCTCATTATCTTCTAACAATAGAAAACTCTTAGAAATACTGATGATCAGTCACCTCTAAGAGTTTTTCCTTTATCAAAAAGATTGTCGATCTGTCGCTATAGATATGCTCGTCCAGTTATCAACTGCTAAACCAGCCCTATTGAGAACTTGCTAACAGTTCTCTAGCCTGTTGTCTAGCTGTCTCTGTGACATCCTGACCAGCCAGCATCTTGGCAATTTCTTCGACACGTTCTTCCTGAGCCAGTAAACGAACAGTTGATACGGTACTTGTATCGCTAGATTGCTTCTCGATAAAAAACTGATAGTCCGCAATAGCAATAACTTGTGGCAGGTGAGAGATAGCCAGCACCTGTCCTGCTTGACCAATCTTATGGATTTTTTGAGCGATAGCTTGGGCCACGCGCCCTGAAACTCCAGTATCTACTTCATCAAAAACGATAGACGTCTTGTTTTCCTGACGCGAAAAAGCTGCCTTAATGGCTAACATTAAGCGGGACAATTCCCCACCAGAAGCGACTTTAACCAGCGGTTTAAAACCTTCACCAGGGTTGGTTGAAATATAAAACTCCACCTGCTCATTGCCCGATTTACTGAATTTTGCTTTGGTAAATTGCACCTGAAAATCGGCCTTCTCCATATAAAGCTCTTTGAGTTCCTGCTTGATATCGTCTTCCAGCTGTTGGGCGAGGAAATGACGAGCATCGCTCAAAGCCTTAGCCTGACTAACCAATTCTTTTTCAAGTTCTTTCAAAGCATACTCTGCTTGTCCTTGATCAGGAAATTCACCTGTCAGTAATTGGTATTCATGACTAATCTGCTGAAAATAAGCCAGAACATCATCAACACTGCCACCGTATTTCCGGCTGATACTACTCAACAGATCCAAACGCGCTTCAACCTGCATAAAGCGATTGCCATCAAAATCCAAGTGATCCAAAATCCCATCCAAACGCTTGGCTACATCATCCAGACTGTAATAAGCTTCTGCCACCTGATTAGCCAACTGCTGATAGTCTGTCTCAAACTCTTCCAAACTCTGTAAATCATTCATAGCAGAGCGCAAATGATCCAAGGTCGCCAATTCTTCATCAGCTAACATGGTATGGGCATTCGTCAAGGTATCCGCGATCATTTTGTGATTGAGCAGTCGGTCACGCTCTTGCATCAGAGCTAGATCTTCACCAGCTATCAACTCAGCCGCCTCAATTTCTGACAATTGAAAACGAAGCATTTCCAAACGCGCCTTGTTTTCCTGCTCATTTTTTTGCTTAGCAATCACTTGTTGACGCAGGTGTCGATACTGTTCGAAGGTCTCTTGGTAGGTGAGTTTCAAGTTTTTGAAACTTGCTGTTCCAAATTGGTCTAACAGGCCAATATGATGCTGAGGACGCATCAGCTCTTCTTGATCATGCTGACCATGAATATCTACTAAGTGATAACCGACTGCTTTCAAAACAGATAAATTGACCATCTGGCCATTAATGCGGCTAACACTACGACCGTTTTGAAAAATTTCTCGACGAATAATCAGCTCCTGCCCCACTTCTATTCCTTGCTCCTCAAGGATATCTGCGATTTCAGAAGCCTCCTCTACGGAAAAGAAGCCCTCAATTTCCGCCTTATCTGCCCCATGTCGAATGGCTTCCGTTGTTGCTCTTGCACCAAGCATCATATTCATCGCATCAATAATGATAGATTTGCCCGCGCCTGTTTCTCCTGTCAAGACGGTCATACCAGTCTGAAAATCCAGTGAAATCTGTTCAATAATCGCAAAATTTTTAATAGAAAGCGCTAGTAACATCTTACAGTTCCTCAATTTGTCGGAGAATCTCCTGAGCATTCTCACCTGTTTTGACCACCATTAACAGGCTATCGTCATCTCCCACCAGACTAAAAATAGCGTCTTTTAGCCTATCTAAAAGTTGACGCTTCACAACAGCCATCGTCCCTGGCTCCACATCAATATGAATCATCTGGTCCTGGCTCTTGCAAGCCAAAATATAGCGCAACTTCAGGCGGTTAGTCTTACCATGCCCATTTGGGAGGCCATAAATATAGCCATGCTCACTAGGAATTTTGACAATGCCTAAGGTTTTAATGTCCCTAGAAACGGTTGCCTGTGTCGCCTTTAATCCCGCCTGAAGCAAGCGGCTGACAATTTCCTCCTGAGTGTCGATTGGGTAGCGGCTAACCATATCACTAATCAGTTGCAAACGTTCTTTTTTATTCATCCTTAAACTCCTTATGGGATCTGGCGACCAGATCCTTTAACTCTTCTTGATAAAGATTCTCAACTCGATTTGTCTTTTGCAAATGGGCCAAATATTCAATATTGCCATGCCCGCCTTGAATTGGTGAAAAATCAAGGTTTTTTACGGTAAATCCCTGCTCCAACATGAAATTCGTCACCTTTTCAAGAACAGCCAGGTGGACAACCTTATCCTTTACAATCCCATTCTTCCCAATCTGTTCACGTCCTGCTTCAAACTGAGGTTTGATCAAGGCAACCACTTGCCCATTGTCTGCTAAGACCTCTCTCAAAGCTGGCAAAATCAAGCTTAGGGAAATAAAACTGACATCAATTGAAGCAAAACTAGGCTGGCCCTTGGAAAAATCCTGTCTTGTCGCATAGCGGAAATTGAACTGCTCCATACTGATAACTCTAGGATCTTGCCGCAGTTTCCAGGCCAACTGGTTAGTTCCAACATCAACCGCATAAACCATTTGAGCACCTGCCTGAAGCATGACATCAGTAAAGCCACCGGTCGATGCTCCAATGTCTAACGTCAGTTGTCCATCCAGACCAATCCCAAAAGTTGCCAAAGCCTTTTCTAGTTTGAGACCGCCACGGCTAACATATTTTAATTTTTCACCTTTAAGTTTCAGCTCAATGCTATCCTCAATTTTTTCACCAGGCTTATCGTAACGTTCCCCATTGAGGCTGGCGACTACAAGCCCTGCCATCACGCCCCGCTTGGCCTGCTCACGTGTTTCAAATAACCCTTGACGATAAGCTAATACATCAACTCTTTCCTTAGTCATCTAATCTCAGCCCTTCTATGATTGACTTTAATGATTGACTTTGAAAAGGCACCTGGTCGCCAATTTGATGAATGACGGTGAGTGCCTTATCCAAGGTCTCCTCTAAAAAGAGTCTTGATTCAGACAAACCCAACAATGCTGGGTAGGTTGATTTTTGTGCCACTAAATCCTTCTGTGGTGTCTTCCCCAATGCCTCGAAATCCGCTGTCAGATCCAAAATATCATCTCGAACCTGGAAAGCCAAACCAACCAGCTGGCCTAGCTGGCGCAGTGCGTCACAGATCGGGTCTGATACTTCTGCCGCCAGCCCTGCTGCCACAAAAGGAAATGTCAGAAGGCATCCGGTCTTATTGGCATGAATAACCTGCAACTGCTCCAACGAAATCTCTTGACCTTCTGAAGACATATCTAACATCTGCCCTGCTACCATGCCAAGTGTCCCAGACGCATCCGATAATTCTTTGACCAATTGAATCTGGATAGCTGGAGAAAAATCTGTCCGAGCTAACAAGCCAAAGGGATCCAAAAAAAGACTGTCGCCTGCTAGAATAGCTGTCGCTTCATCAAATTGCTTATGGTTCGTCAAACGGCCTCGACGGTAATCATCATTATCCATAGCTGGAAGATCATCATGAATCAGGCTCCCAGTATGAAGCATTTCTAGACTAGCAGCTACCTGATAATGGGAGTCGCGTAAGGCAACCCCAAAAGCTTGGACTGTTTCCAGAAACAACCTTGGCCGAATCCGCTTGCCACCTGCCTGAAACGAGTAAGTAATCGCCTCCTCCAAGCGCTTGGAAATACCTGCTTCTTGGTAATATTGCGCCATAGCTGTTTCAATTTTTGCTAGATACATCGTCTTATCCATGAAATTCTGTCTCAGTGCCATCTTCTTGCATAACCTTGACCAAGGTTTCCTCAGCCTTAGCTAAAGTAGCCTGAAGTTCCTTTGACAGCATCATCCCTTTTTGAAATTCGGATAAAGCTTCTTCCAAAGCAATATCACCTGACTCTAAGCGTTGGACAATTGTCTCAAGTTCTGCTAAATTTTCTTCAAATGTTTTTTTGGATTTCGACATTTTTTACCTCTACTTCTATCTGACCATCTCGCATATGGATAGTCGCTGCCTGTCCTGTTTTCAAATTTTGAGCACTTTCTAAGACCTTACCTTCGTGGTAAACCATGGCATACCCCCTAGCTATAATTCGACTGGTATCTAGGAGCATCATAGCCTCGGTTAATTTTTCTGCCTTGAGAACCTTACTATCGTACAGATTGGCCATATTGCTCCTCAAAAGACGCTTTTGCTGACCAAGACGTTCCTGATTATTTTGCAACCGCTGAAGCAGACTTTTTCCATTTAAGCCTTGCTGAAGGAATTGAACTCGTTTTTGCGCTTCTTGATAACGTCGCTCTATGACCTGCTGGAGTTTTTCTGTTAGGTAATCACATTTCTGTAAATAGCCATCATAGAGGCGTTCTGGTTGCCTGAAAATGATTGATTTCGTCAATTTGACCAAACGTTCTTCCTTAAACCGTAAACGGTTGAGACTGGCCGTGTAGGCTCTTGTTTCTTGCTGGCGCAGGTGATTGATGAGATCGCCCTTAGTGATCGGAGTCGCTAACTCAGCTGCTGCTGTCGGGGTCGCTGCTCTGCTATCCGCCACAAAATCAGCCAAGGTCGTATCCGTCTCATGGCCCACAGAGGAAATCACCGGCAACCGCGATTCAAAAATTGCTCGAACTACCGCTTCCTCATTAAAAGCCCACAGATCTTCAATGGAACCACCACCACGGCCCACAATCAAGAGATCCAGATCTTTTCTGCCATTGGCGCGAACGATATTGTCAACAATTGACGCCACAGCCCCCTCTCCCTGAACCTTAGTCGGAAAAAGAAGAATTTCAACCCCTGGAAAGCGTCTGCTAACCGTCGTGATAATATCTTTAATGACCGCTCCACTAGGACTGGTAATGATACCAATCTTATTTACAAAACGTGGTAAAGGCTGTTTCCACTCTGACTTAAACAGACCTTCCTGACCAAGACGCTTCTTGAGTTGCTCAAACTGAATCGCCAAAGCACCAATGCCATCTGGTTCAGCTTTCTCAATCACAATGGAATAAGAGCCACTAGGCTCATATAACTGAACACGGCCAATCACATTGATTTTCATGCCTTCTTCCAGCTCAAAGCCTAGTTTTTGATAAATTCCACCCCAAATAGTCGCCTGTATAACAGCTCCCTCGTCCTTAATGGAAAAATACTGATGATTAGGGCGCTTGCGAAAGTTAGATACCTGACCTGTCAGGTAGACCTTAGCCAAATAGGGATCACGGTCAAATTTCAGCTTCAAATATTTTGTTAAGTGAGAAACCGTTAAATAATCAACCATACATCCCTCTTTCCTTGTTTACTCCTTCTTTCAGTATACCAAAAAAAAGCCTGTTTGACTTCTGAAAGCTATCCCTAAGCCCCATTTAATTCCAAGTCAAGAGACGCTGACACTCCTAATAAATCTAAACAAAAATCCCTGACCAGCAGGGAACTTTTCAATAATCCAATCTAGACCTAGGCTTGAATTCCGAAACAGCACTTTTACAGCATTTTTTTAGAAGACGTCCTAACAATGCCATCAACCTCAAATCCAGCTTGTAAAAACTTCGCTTTCAACTGTTCCAGATCAAAATCTCCCTCAATCTGAACCTCAACAATCTGCCTTCCATCAGAGCCAGGAATGTTAACTGTATGAGAAATATTGAGGCTCTCTTCAGAAATAAGATGAACGATCCGCTCTAGCACTCCAATCCCATTTTCAGCCAGCAAGCGCACACGGACACCATCTTCCCCATAACCTGAAACCTTCAAAAAAGCCTTGAAAACATCTTTATCTGTGATAATACCACTGATGACTTTCTCATCCACAACGGGCAAAACACCAATTCCATGGGTCAACATCAAGTGAATCGCATCTTCTAAGCTAGCGTACTTAGAGACCGTCACAACATCCTTAATCATAACCTGACCAACCTTGGTCTTGTTGAGCAGGTAATTCATCTCATAAATAGACAAGCTAGTCGCTTTAGAAGGACTGGCCTCAGCAATAGTCCCTTCAGTGACTAGGCCAACCAACCTATCATTTTCAATGACAGGCAAACGATGGATACTATGCTTACGCATTAAGTCTGTCGCAGCAGCAATTGACGTCTCTGGGCTAACATACACCACTTTCTTGGTCATAAAATCTTTAACAGCCATAAGAACCTCCTGATAGAACTTTCCCTTATTTTCCTTTAGTATACCATTTTGAGAAATATTTTGCCACCGTTTCATAAAATTTTACAAATAACTAAGAACCAATCCAGCGCTCAGAAGCAGTAACAGTGAATCGGTTACACTAAACTAGACAAAAGAATAAAGTGTTCTACACTAAAGAAAAAACCATAAAACGAGAGAAGACAAACTTTGTCCTCTCTCGGTGTTAAATTGGTCAACCCACTACAGTTGACAAAGAATCAAAAAAGAGAACACACTCAGTTCTCTAAAATAAATATTAAATGAACCGGACGCTCTAGCCAGCTGAGCTACACCGCCAAACATCGGGAAGACAGGATTCGAACCTGCGACCCCTTGGTCCCAAACCAAGTACTCT
>NZ_JBEPLO010000039.1:0-14852 GCF_040545225.1 Streptococcus rupicaprae
GGGTCATCGGAATATCAAAAGCAAGATTTAGTTCCAAACTTAGCTGATTTGTGTTATACTCTTTATACATCGTTATGGCTTTCTAATTGTTTTGTGGTTATTATAATTATAAACCATGACATGGGAAAACGAGCATCTCCAACTGCGGAAATGCTCGTTTTTTCTATTTTGAAACTAGTTTTTGTCCAGCCTCTTTTGATAGGGAGATAGGTCATTGTTAGAAGATTTGCGAAAAAAATTACAGAACAATGCGACTTATTATAGCCGAGACGAGATAGATTGGCTTTTAGAACACATTGGGATCCTGATCCGGACATTCGAGATGGCTTGGTCTACCAAACCTGGTGTCAAGCCATTGGCCAAGGCTTTTTGACGCAGGATGACTATCGCTATCTGGTCGAGTGGTGCCAAGATGGACCCCCACTCTTTGATAGGATAGGAGAAAAGGAGCTGACCGCCTTGAAACGCTCCTTTACGACTCTCTTGCAGGTGGTTCTCCTGTGGGCAGATGATGAACAAGATGGGCCCTATTACCGTTTGATGATGGAAGAGGAGCGCCAAGTTTTCTTTGAGATGGCTCTTGATTACTTAAGATTGGAAAGGGATGATAGGGCCTATGTGGAACAGCTGGGCTGGGTCCATGCAATTGCCCACGGGGCAGATTTGCTGGTTCAGGCCTCTAATCATTCTGCCTTTCCACCAGAAGCTTATGGTCAGATTCTGCCTCTGATAGAGGCGCTCTTTCTAGAGAGAACGAGTCGGTTCAGAGGAGATGAAGAGTTGCGCTTGGCCCCTCTGGTCTTTGCCAACGTTTTAACTGGAAAACTCTGTTTAACAGAGGTCACGCATTGGTTGGATCATCTTAATTGGCCTCGGGAGACGGAAGTAGATTGGGACAGGTATTTTTCGTTTAGGTATTTCTTACTCAATGTTTACCTTGAACTGGATCGTGCAGGAGTCTTGACTGATCAGACCAAAGTAAGTTTTTATCGCTTGATGGATTAGTTTAACAGCATTCAAAAAATGACTAAATTTCTTGAAATGTTCCAAGAAATTTAGTCATTTTACTGTTACGGTCTCTAAACGTTAACCCTTATACGTCCTTGACAAGAAATAATAAGGATATGATGCTTGTTTTCAATTGTTCTATCCTACTCAGTTATCATGTATCCTATTCCAGTTGAATGAGCGCATTGGATTTTAGAAATTCTCTAGTCCAATCTACCATTCAAAAGGGATAGATTTGTCGCGATGTTTTTCGATAAAGGTAAAGAACCTATTTTTTGAGAGGTTTAGATGGGAAATTTCTAAATCGGTTTCGAATAGTTCGAACAAGGTCATACAGGACTTGGCTAGCTCTAGTCCCTCTGGTTGGTGGCGTAGAACCATGACAATGGCGCTATAGCATTTTAGTGCCAGGTGCTCATTGATATAAGTTGTGTACTTGGCACATTTTATCGCTTTATCAAAAGCTTTAATGATAGCTTCTGCCTCGTCTAGTAAGGAATTTTGGTAGAGAAACCGGATACCATGGAAAATAACTCTCATAAGGGCTTTGGGAGTCATGCAAGATGGTTCACAAGCACTAAGCAAGGTAATGGCTTGTCTGGTTCTGAACGTTACCATAGAAACAGGACATTCGTCTAGGATAAAGGAGTACAAAAACCATTCTAAATCACCCCATGTGTCAACTGAAGAAAGGTAGTTATTCAAAAAAGAAAATTTGTTCTGATATTGGTCCGTTTGTTGATTCAGAATGGCTAAATGGGCATCAATCATATCGTTAATTAAGCGCTGAAGCAGATTGTGGTCTGTGTAGCTTTGGTTAACAGCATTCCTTGCAGATTGTGCCAACTGATAGAAGTCCCTCGCATCGTAAAGTTCGTTGAAATCTTCCAAGGTACTAATCAATTGTGTAATGCTATCGCCTTCATAGCACCGTAGAAAATCATTCCAACTTGCACCGATTCGGACGAGGAGTCATCCAAATTTATCAATTGATATACCAGCAAGATCTCTTTCAAATCGGCTGAGAAACTGTGGGCTTACAATATCTCCAGCGGCTTCCTTGAGCTTATAACCACGTTGTTGGCGTAACTTTCTAAAAGCAGCGCCATAACTTGTTATTGACTGTGACATTCAAAAATCCTCCAACTATATTTAAATTGAGTCATTTCTTCCAGGCGTAAGATTTCAGTATCATCCGTTTCATTCAGATGAAAGCCCTATTGTCGTTTGATAAAGAAGCGACCAACCATCGTCCTAAAGCGGCATGATAGCACACGGAAGAATCACTCTGTTGTCTATTATAAAATATTTAGAGATGATATGGAGAAAACGAGCACAAAATGTATAAAAATAGTTTAGTTACCGTTGTTTTCAACCTTAAAGGAATCTATAGTTATGACTGGAGAGCGTTTTAGAGCATCAGAATGTTTAACATAGATGAGAAATGGAAAGTCATTGCGAAATGCCTCCTAAGAATGATAGGAACAAGAAGGATTGGATAATTGGCCAACCTGTGCTAAAATAAATCTATGACACTCAAGGATGATATTATTGCCCTCAGTCGAGAAATTGGAATTTCCAAGATAGGGTTTACGACAGCGGATGACTTTGCTTATTTGGAAAAGTCACTGAGAGCTTCGGTAGAAGAAGGGCGGAACTCAGGATTTGAACATAAAAATATTGAGGAGCGGATCAAACCGCGCCTCTCTTTGGCATCTGCCAAGACCATTATCTCGATTGCAGTGGCTTACCCCCATAAGCTTCCTGTCCATCCGCCCAAGACAGCTTACAAGCGTGGGAAATTTACGCCCAATTCATGGGGACTAGACTATCACTATGTCCTGCAAGAAAAATTAGACAAACTCGCTAGAGGCATAGAGGCTATGACGGCTGATTTTGAATACAAGGGCATGGTGGATACAGGCGCGCTTGTGGATACAGCTGTTGCTAGACGGGCTGGTATCGGGTTTATTGGAAAAAACGGCCTGGTTATTTCTAAGGAGTTTGGCTCTTACATGTTTTTGGGGGAGCTGATCACTAATCTGGACATTGAGCCTGACCAACCCGTGGACTATGACTGTGGGGACTGTACGCGGTGTTTGGATGCTTGCCCGACTTCTTGCTTGATCGGTGATGGGACCATGAATGCCAAACGATGCCTGTCTTTTCAGACCCAGGACAAGGGCATGATGGACTTGGAATTCCGCAAGAAAATTAAGACAGTCATCTACGGCTGTGACATTTGTCAAATTTGTTGTCCCTATAACAAAGGGATCAACAATCCCTTGGCCACGGAGATTGATCCAGAATTGGCCCATCCAGAATTATTGCCTTTTTTGGAGTTGTCAAATAGTGAATTCAAGGCTAAATTTGGCCATATTGCTGGCTCTTGGAGGGGGAAAAATATCTTACAGCGCAATGTCATCATCGCCCTGGCTAACGCCAATGACCGCTCTGCTATTCCCAAAATCCTTGAAATCATTGATAAGAGGCAAAATGATATCCATGTAGCAACGGCCATCTGGGCTTTGGGGGAGTTAGCCAAGCAACCCAATCCGGCCATGATTGAGCTGGTAGCTGGGATAGAGACGGACCATCCTGGGATTTTAGAAGAGCAACGTGCTTTCTTGGCAAAATATGCTAGTTTGTGATATAATAACGAGATAGATTAGAATGGAGGCCTTATGGATACTGCTGAAATCAGACAAAAAATTGATGACAATCGTGCCAAATTAGCTTCATTCAGGGGGTCTCTTTGACTTAGATCGCTTGGAAGAAGATATCGCCATCTTGGAAAACAAGATGACCGAACCTGATTTTTGGAACGATAACCAAGCTGCCCAAAAGACATCTCAGGAGCTCAATGCGCTAAAAATGACTTATGACAATTTCCACAAGATGGAGGAATTGCATGAGGAGAGCGAGCTCTACCTGGAGATGCTGGCAGAAGATGAGAGTCTTAGAAGTGATTTGACCGAGCACCTGAAAGAGCTTGATCAGATGATGACTCGTTATGAGATGACCTTGCTCTTGAGTGAGCCTTATGACCACAATAATGCTATTTTAGAAATCCATCCAGGATCTGGTGGAACAGAGGCCCAGGACTGGGGGGACATGCTGTTGCGTATGTACCAACGCTTTGGCAACGCAAAAGGCTTTGGCGTTGAGGTTTTAGATTATCAGGCAGGGGATGAGGCGGGCATCAAGTCGGTGACCTTGAGTTTTACAGGACCGAACGCTTACGGGCTTTTGAAATCCGAGATGGGCGTTCACCGTTTGGTTCGGATTTCACCGTTTGATTCTGCCAAACGCCGTCACACCTCTTTTGCTTCTGTGGAAGTCATGCCAGAATTGGATGACACCATCGAAGTTGAGATTCGAGACGACGAAGTTAAGATGGACACCTTCCGATCAGGAGGAGCTGGTGGTCAGAACGTCAACAAGGTGTCGACAGGGGTCCGATTGACCCACTTGCCGACCGGCATTGTGACCCAATCCACTGTCGATCGTACCCAGTACGGCAACCGCGACCGTGCTATGAAATTGCTCCAGGCTAAATTGTACCAGCTGGAGCAGGAGAAGAAGGCAGCTGAGGTCAATGCGCTTAAGGGTGACAAACGGGAAATCACTTGGGGCAGTCAAATACGCTCCTATGTCTTCACGCCTTATACCATGGTCAAGGACCACCGCAACAATTATGAAGTGGCCCAGGTGGACAAGGTCATGGACGGGGAAATCGATGGTTTCATCGATGCCTACCTCAAGTGGCGCTTAAATGATCAATAAGAGAACTGTCTCACATTTTTTGAAAGGAACTGTTTTTACAGGATTTTACTATGGGAATTATTGAAATGCGTGATGTTGTCAAAAAGTACGACAACGGAACAACAGCCCTAAGAGGAATCAGTGTCAGCATTGAACCTGGGGAGTTTGCCTATATAGTCGGTCCCTCAGGTGCAGGAAAGTCAACCTTTATCCGCAGCCTCTACCGTGAGGTTAAGATTGATAAGGGGCGTCTCAAAGTGGCTGGCTTTGACCTCTTAAAGATTAAAAAGAAGGATGTCCCTTACTTGCGGCGTGCAGTCGGAGTTGTCTTCCAGGACTACAAGCTCTTGCCACGCAAGACGGTTTATGAGAATATCGCCTATGCTATGCAGGTCATTGGTGAGCGCCCACACGTGATCAAGAAGCGGGTCATGGAAGTTTTGGACTTGGTAGGTTTGAAGCACAAGGTCCGCTCTTTTCCAAATGAGCTCTCTGGTGGGGAGCAGCAGCGGATTGCGATTGCGCGTGCCATTGCGAACAACCCTAAGGTCCTGATTGCGGATGAGCCGACAGGTAACCTGGACCCAGAGAATTCTTGGGAGGTCATGCATCTCTTGGAGCGCATCAACCTACAAGGAACAACTGTTTTGATGGCGACCCATAATAGCCAGATTGTCAATACCCTTCGCCATCGAGTTATTGCCATTGAAAACGGGCGTGTGGTCCGAGATGAAGCGGAAGGAGAGTACGGATACAATGATTAGAAGATTTTTCCGCCATCTCTGGGAATCGATCCTGAGCCTCAAGCGTAATGGCTGGATGACAATAGCTGCGATCAGTTCGGTGACCATTACCCTGACCTTAGTAGGTATCTTTGCTTCTGTGATCTTGAATACAGCCAAGATTGCCACGGATATTGAAAACAATGTCCGGATTAACGTTTTCTTGCGGGTGGATTCGACAGACAATCAAGAGACGCGGGTCAATGACATGGGAGAAACAGTTCCAAACGAGAACTACCATGTGGTTTATGACCAGATTGCTGAGATGAAAAATATCGAGTCAATCACCTTTTCGAGTAAAGACGACCAGCTTGAATTGCTCAAGCAGAAGATGGGAAATACTTGGAGTATCTTTGAAGGAGATGCCAATCCCTTGTACGATACCTATGTGATCGATACAACGTCGCCAGATGTGGTTAAGGAAACAGCCAAGAAGATTGAAGACATCAACGGTGTTACCAAGGTCGAATACGGCGGTGTTAACATGGATAACCTCTTCAAATTGGCACAGAATATCCGTATCTGGGGTGCAGTGGCAACGATTCTCTTGCTCTTTACAGCTGTCTTCCTGATCTCTAACACGGTTCGAATAACCATCATTTCACGTAGTCGTGAGATTCAGATCATGCGTCTAGTCGGTGCTAAGAACTCCTATATCAGGGGACCATTCCTGCTGGAAGGTGGTTGGGTAGGTCTCTTGGGGGCAATCCTTCCAGCGCTCTTGATTTACTTTGGTTATGATGTGGCTTATAAGGCTCTCAATCCTCAGATAATTCCTGAGAACCTATCGATGATTGATCCTAAGTACTTTATTCCAGGCATGGTCATCGCCCTCTTTGTTGTAGGGATTCTAATCGGAGCCTTTGGAGCAGTTAACTCCATGCGACGCTACCTCAAGATTTAAACATTTTATGAATATAAGAAAAAACAGGTTTGCCACCAATGGGGCAGACCTGTTTTTGGACGGGCTTAATTGTCGAGAAATTGGACCGTTTGATTCTCTAGTGAGGCGATACGGCAAACCGAATGGACAGCAATGCCCTTTTCATCTAGCTTTTGGCGTCCGACTTGGAAGGATTTTTCAATGCAAATACCGATTCCTGCGATACTGGCACCAGCTTGTTCAACCAGGTCGATGAGGCCTAGACAGGCTTCGCCATTGGCCAAGAAATCATCGATAATGAGGACCCGATCCTCAGCAGTCAAGTATTGCTTGGAAATGATGACACGGCTGGTGATATTCTTGGTGTAGCTGTGGATATCAGTCTCATAGCGTTCCTGATTGGCCAGAGTAGAGGGTTGCGTCTTCTTGGCAAAGAGCATGGGAACTTCAAAGAGTTCAGCCGTAGCCAGGGCAGGAGCGATCCCAGAAGCCTCGATGGTAAAGACCTTGGTAATGCCCTGATCCTTGAAAATATGGTAAAACTCCTGGGCAATTTCTTTGATGACGACTGGATCGATTTGGTGATTCATGAAGGAGTCGACCTTCAAAACGTTATTAGGGAAAACCTGACCGTCTCTTAAAATACGTTCCTTGAGGATACTCATGCGCTTCTCTCCTTTAAGATGATATTCAGGATTAAGGCTACCAAGGTTCCTGTTGAAATACCTGATGATAGCACCATTTGCAAAGCAGCTGGTAGAGATTGCAGGATTTCTGGGCGAACAGTCACCCCGATACCAAGGGCAAAGGCTACAGAGATAATGAGAAGCTCACGGTCGCCTAACTTGATTTGTGCCAGGGTCTTAAGACCTTGAGCAGCGACAAGGCCGAACATAATCACCCCAACACCACCTAGGACAGGTTGTGGCATGACAGCGATTAGGGCGCTAAGCTTAGGGAAGATTCCTAAAAGGGTTAGGATGATCCCAGCGACAATCATGACATGGCGGCTAGCCACCTTGGTCAAGGCGATGAGGCCAACGTTTTGAGAGAAAGAAGTGTTTGGTCCAGCGCCGAAAAGTCCAGAAATCATAGAGCCAATCCCATCAGCCAGGACCCCGGCCGCAGCACGGTCGCTGCTAACCTTAACCTGAGAAGCTTCTCCGATGGCCATCATAATGCCGACAGTACCGATCGTTGAAACGATGTAGGCTGGCACAAAAGACAGAGTGGAAGCTAGGTCAAAGTGGAAGCCATAGCGCAAGGGCTGTGGGATTTCGATCCATGCCGCATCAGTCACGGCTTGCAAGTCAACCATCCCTAAGGGAATACAGATCAAGTAACCAAAAATGATGCCGATGAAAACAGCCGCTGTTTTCCACATGCCTTTCCCGAAGTGGTTCAAAAAGAGGGTGAAGAGCATGATGACAAAGGCAACGGAGAGGTTCTTCAAAGAGCCATAGTCTGCTGAACCAAAGCCTCCAGCGGCCCAGTCGATACTAACAGGCAAGAGGGTGATACCGATCAGAGAAACAACAATTCCTGTAATGAGCGGTGGGAAGAATTTCATGAGGGGCTTGATGAAGCGGCTGAGAATAATTTCAACCAAGGAACCGGTGATAGTCGCCGCAACAATACCAGCCACTCCAAACTTTGCTCCGACACTGATGGACGGATTAACAAAGGTAAAGTCTGTTCCCATCATACCAGAGACCCGCGAGCCGATTGGGCCCAGGCCTTTAGACTGTAAGATGGTTGTCAGACCAGAGGCAAAGATGGTCGCCCCGACCATGAAGGAAATCTCCTGAACGCTCATATTGAGAGCGCTACCTACAACCAAGGGGACAGCGATGATTCCAGCAAAGGCTGCTAGGATGTGCTGGAGGGCTAAGATGATAGTAATGGGAAGCGGAGGTCTATCTTCAATTCCGTAAATCATCTTGTCATGGTCATTTGGAATGTGTGTCATTTTTAAACTCCTTAAATCATTTGTAGAAGAATTCTATCACAAAAACCATAAAAAGGAAACAAAAATTTAGCAACAAGTTTATAATGTTCGTTTTTTATAAGGAGATAAAAAACCTCTTTCAGTGGAGAAAGAGGAGTGGCTTGCAAATGAGACTCTCGGTAGCTAGACTTTAAACTTATGCTTCACCAAGCCTATCAGAATATTTGCCTGGCTCAGTTTTATTGGAATGTTCAGCTATGTAGGCTAACTTTTCCGAGCGTTTTTTACGTTTGAAGCGACTTTCAGCAGACATGGCGGCCTGCTTGCTATCAAAACGTTCTGAATAGAGGAGGCTGACAGGAAGCCTAGCTCGAGTGTACTTGGCCCCTTTTCCAGCATTATGGGTCTTGAGGCGTTTGTCAAGGTCGGTCGTGTAGCCAGTATAGAGGCTATCGTCTGAGCATCTGAGAACATAAAAGTAGGCGGGTTTATTTTCCATGGTAAATATCAAATACTTTGGGGGTATAACTTCCGTCAGGGTTGTGGACGATCAGAGGAGGCAGCACTTTGAGCCCTTGAGGCGAACCGTCTTTGATGGCCTCAATCAGGATCATATTGGCCTCTTTATCAGCCTTGGGGTGAATGAATTGCAGGCGTTTGGGAGCCAGACGATACTTGCTCATGGTTTCGATGATTTCGATCAGGCGGTCTGGTCGGTGGACCATGGCTAAGCGCCCATTGGACTTGAGGGCCTGCTGGCTGACCTTGCAAATGGCTTCTAGGTCTGTCGTGATTTCGTGGCGAGCTAGTAGGTAGTGCTGGCTCAAATTTTTCTTGGAAGTCTCGGTCGCCTTAAAATAAGGGGGATTGCAGAGGATAAGATCAACCTTACCGCGGGGCACGTGGTCCAAGAGATTGGCCAGGTCATCTTGGATCATACTGACCTGGTCTGTCAAACCGTTTAAGGCAATGGAGCGCTGAGCCATGTCTGCCAGACGTTCTTGAAGCTCGATGCCAATGATTTTGGCCTTGGTAGCCGAGGAAGCAAAGAGGCCCACAGCTCCATTTCCGGCGCACAGATCAACTACCAATCCTTCCTTAGGAAACTTTGGAAACCGCGACAAAAGAACACTATCTACAGAATAGCTGAAGACAGCCTTGTTTTGGATAATTTTTACATCGGTTGAAAAGAGCTGATCAATGCGCTCTCCATCTTTTAAAATTGGCTCGGTCATGGTATAATTATATCATATTAGGATAGAAAAAAGCGATGGTCTGTTTGCCATCTCTTTAGAGGAAGAATCGTGTTTTATACTTATTTGCGAGGTTTCGTCGCTTATGTGCTGTGGATTGTCAATGGCAATGTTCATTACCATAATACCGACCGCATCATCTCTAAGGATGAAAACTATGTCTTTGTAGCGCCTCACAGGACCTGGTGGGATCCAGTCTACATGGCCTATGCGACCAGGCCTAAACAATTTGTCTTTATGGCCAAAAAAGAGCTTTTCACAAATCGGATGATCAGCTGGTGGATTCGCATGTGTGGTGCCTTTCCTATCGACCGGGAAAATCCTAGCACAGATGCCATCCGTTACCCAGTCAATGTGCTCAAAAAGACCAATAAATCTCTCTTGATGTTTCCCTCAGGTAGCCGTCATTCCAAGGATGTCAAGGGCGGTGTGGCCGTCATTGCCAAGATGGCCAAGGTCAAGATTCAGCCAGCGGTCTATGTGGGTCCTATGACCTTTGAGGGCTTGCTGAGGCGGGAGCGGATTGACATGAACTTTGGTGAGCCGATTGATATCTCGGATATCAAACGGATGAACGATGAAGGAATTGCAGAAGTGGCGCGTCGTATCCAGGCTAGTTTTGATGTACTAGATGCGGAAATGGTTCCTGTCCATGATAACAAGAAGCCAAATCCCTTGATGTGGTTGCTTTGGATTCCGGCCGGTTTAATAGCCATTATCGTGGCCCTTCTGACAGCTCTCTTTAGCTGGCTTGCTAGTTTTGTCTGGGACCCTGATAAACACCGTAAAATCGATTAAAAAGCAAACACCCCTGCTCCAGTTGGCTTGACCCAGAGGAGTGGGGGTGTTTTTTGCATTTCGGCTAGGCGCCTAAGAGCAGGTAGCCAAGTCCCATGGTAACCCAGAAGGCAAAAATGAAGAGCAAACCGAAAATGAGATACTTGATACTACGGCAAATCAGCCCTAAGCCCAGGCAAAGCCATCCGATAACTGGAAGCACCTGAAGCATATAGGCGTTGCGAAGGGCGTAGTTATCACCCAAATACTGGCCAGGGACAAACAAAAGGCCGATCCAAATGAGCAAGGGCACAGCAATCAAGTGGTTGCTGTAGGTTTTTCCCAGTGTTCTAATGTTTTTTAGCATGGCTAAACCTCCTTTTAAAGTTGATGTTGAGAACAAATCATAAGGGATCCGTGGGAGGATGAGTCGGTTTCTATACGGCTTTATACAAAACTGGTTAATTACTTTCAAGACTAGTATATCATAAAAACTCAAAAAAAGCATTTTAGGATTAAAAGTTGTCAGCTAGGAAAAATAGTTTCCTTGCCATCGTTAAAGGCCCCTTGGCCCTCACTTCTAAATTTCATGTGGCGAGTGGCCGCTCTTTTTTGTTTTTCCACGAATTAGAAGTTAAGGAGGCTTATATGAAAGAAAATATGATGGCTAAATGGCAGGAGTACAAGGTGTGGATCAGTTTAGGGGTCATGGGCCTGCTCATTGGCAGTGGTTTGCTACTGGTTTACCAACCCGCTCAGGCAGAGCAGGTACCAGATGTCTTGACCCTGGCTAGTACCAAGGCTTCTTCAAAAGATGAGGTGCCGATCGCAGAAAAGGCTTCGGACAAGGTTGAGTCAAAGCTCCAAACCATCATGGTGGATGTCAAAGGCGCTGTGCAGCAAGCTGGGCTCTATGAATTGTCAGCAACCAGTCGTGTGGCAGATGCGATTGACCTAGCTGGTGGTTTGACAGAGCAAGCTGATCCCAAATCCATCAATCTCGCCCAGAAATTAGTAGATGAAGCGGTTATCTATGTGGCGACCAAGGACGAGGCTATCAGTGTAGTGGCACCTACAGTTCCTTCAACCGTTTCAGAAAAGGAACAGGGAGGCTTGGTCAACCTCAATACAGCAGATGCTAGCCAACTGCAGACCATTTCAGGCATTGGAGCCAAGCGGGCTCAGGATATTATTGCCTACCGTGAGGCCAATGGCCCCTTTAAAACGGTCGATGACCTCAATCAGGTGTCAGGTATCGGTGACAAGACCCTGGAAAATCTCAGAAGCTATGTCACAGTGGATTAAGCGCTGGGACCTGGCTCCGGTTCAGTTGGCCCTTGTTCTGATCGTTTTTTACTACCTTGTAGCCTTTCCAGGCCCTGTGACGCTGACTCTAGCGCTTTTAGTTTTGGGGCGACTCTATTGGAAAGGGGGCAAGAAGGCTAGTCGTTTCCTGCTGGTAGCTGTTCTTCCTTTTTTGGTCCTTTTTGCAGGTCAGACTTACCAAAAGGGGCAAAAGCAACAAGCTCTTCCAGAGCATCTTAAACAGTTGCAGGTCATCCCAGATACCATTCGCATCAATGGAGACAGTTTGTCCTTTCGAGGAAAACAGGACGGCCAGCTCTACCAAGCCTTTTACAAGTTAAAATCTAAAGAGGAGCAAACCTTTTTTCAAGGATTGACTCAGGCGGTTGATCTGACCATAGAAGGGGAGTTGACAGAGGCGGAGGGTCGCCGTAATTTCCAAGGTTTTGATTACAAGGCTTATTTGGAGACGCAAGGAATCTATGCGATAGTGTCAATTGCAGAGATCACGGATATCCGACAGGCCCGGTCACTCAATCCCTTGACCTGGCTATCGCAGTGGCGACGCTCGGCTCTTGTTTACATCCGACGGACCTTCCCAAGTCCTATGAAGCATTACATGACAGGCTTGCTCTTTGGCGATCTGGACAAGGAATTTGAAGAGATGGGGGACATCTACTCTAGTCTAGGCATCATCCACCTTTTTGCCCTGTCTGGGATGCAGGTGGGCTTCTTTGTGGACAGGTTTCGCAGGCTCCTGTTGATGTGCGGACTAGGTCAAGAGGCAGTCGATGTCTTGCAGGTGCCTTTTTCTGTTGTTTATGCGGGGTTGACAGGTTTTTCTGCCTCGGTGATTCGGAGCCTCTTGCAAAAGGTCTTGGCCAATCAAGGCATATCAGGTTTTGATAATCTAGGCTTGACCGTCTTGCTCAGCTTTTTGGTCATGCCCAATTTCCTGCTGACGGCAGGAGGGGTCTTGAGTTTTTCCTATGCCTTTATCCTGACCCTGATGGACTTTGATCACCTGGTGGGCTGGAAAAGGACCCTAACAGAGTCCCTGGCCCTATCTCTAGGGATCCTGCCCTTGCTGATTTGGTGTTTTGCCAGCTTTCAACCTCTCTCCATTCTCTTGACCTTTGCCTTTTCTATCCTCTTTGACAGTCTCTTCTTACCGCTCTTGAGCCTGCTCTTTTTGCTGTCTCCTTTTTGGACAATAGCAGAGCTGAATAGCTTGTTTCAAGTCTTAGAAAGAATCATCAGCTGGTTAGGGGCTTTGAATCTGCGACCGCTGGTGCTTGGAAAGCCAAGTTTACTGATATTGTTGGCCCTTTTGTTAGGACTGGGGCTGGTCTATGACCATTACCAGAAGACAAAAGTCTTGGCTGGGCTCAGCTTGCTCCTGGCTCTGCTATTTTTCCTTACCAAACACCCGCTGGAAAATGAGGTGACCGTGGTGGATATCGGTCAAGGGGATAGTCTATTTCTCCGAGATATAAGAGGAAAGACAGTTCTGATCGATGTGGGCGGAAGGGTGAGTTTTGAGCCTGAGGAGGATTGGCGCAGCAAGCAAGTATCCAGCAATGCAGAACGAACGCTAATTCCCTACCTCCATAGCCGAGGGGTGGGAAAGATTGACCAGCTGGTATTAACCCATACCGATACGGACCATGTAGGGGATTTAGAGGAAGTTGCTAAGGCGTTGAGCATTGGAGAAATCCTAGTCAGCCAGGGGAGCTTGACCAATGCGGACTTTGTCGACCGTCTGAAAGCACTCAAGGTCAAGGTGCGCGTGCTGACAGCTGGCGACAGCTTGCCCATCATGGGCAGTCAACTACAAGTGCTCTACCCTTGGGAGACAGGTGATGGTGGCAACAATGATTCCCTGGTTCTTTATGGGAGACTCCTAGGAGCCAACTTCCTTTTTACAGGAGATTTAGAAGAGGGAGAATTGGACTTGATTGAACGCTACTCTAGTCTTCCAGTTGATGTGTTAAAAGCTGGACACCATGGCTCTAAAGGCTCCTCCTATCCTGAGTTCTTAGACCATATTAATGCTAAAATTGCGCTAGTCTCTGCGGGAAAAAACAATCGCTATAAACATCCCCACAAGGAGACCTTGGAGCGATTTGCCAACCAAAACATGACGGTTTACCGAACTGATCAAGATGGTGCGATCCGATTTAAGGGATTAAGAAAGTGGTCAGTGGAGGTGGTCCGTTAGGTTTGTAAAAAGAATATTATATAGTAGGACGTTAACACTACAGAGTCAAAGTAAGCAGAAAAATTAGCTCTCAGAAGGCTAAATCTCAGACAAAAGATGAGTTTTGGGGGTGAAATTTATATAATGTGATTGCAATGGCTAAAATTTCGACTATCCCAAGTTCGTTTCAGGGAAATTTCTAACAAATACGAGCGACTCCAAAATAGTTACAGACATTTTCTTCGTGCTGATATCCTGGGTTAACTCTAGGAAATGTCTAGACATCCCCTGTAGAAATGATATAATAAGAGTATTATGACATATAAAAAAGGAGGACAAACTTATGTCACATCACGGCGGAGAACATCATACACATGAGGACCATCCTCATCAGCATGGGGAAGGATGTGGTCATGAGACCATCCAGCATGGCGACCATGTGGACTATGTACACGATGGGCACATTCACCATGAACATGATGGCCACTGGGATGAAGCCCAGGTGGTAGAGACGGCTGAGCACACCGTCCATGAAAACCATGACCATGAACATGGAGAAGGGTGTGGCCATGAGGCCATTCAACACGGCGACCATGTGGACTATGTGCACGATGGGCACTTGCACCACAAGCACGAAGACCATTGGGACGAGTGTACTGTCGCGCATGATTAAGAAGAGGTGAAGGCTTAACTAGGTAGTTAGCTCTCTTTTTTAAAAAAAAACTATGTCAGAATTCTGGAAATCAGAAAATGCCATAGTTTTTTTGATTTGAAAGGATGGACTGATTATGACTGTCCACGTTGCTGGCAAAGCCAAGAATATGGTCTAAAAAAATGAGGCCGGGCAAAAACTAGTTTCAAAATAAAACCACGCAGTGATTTCTGTCTTGAAAACAATCAAGATGAAAGAATCACTGTGTGGTTTTTGAAT
>NZ_JBEPLO010000040.1:0-14448 GCF_040545225.1 Streptococcus rupicaprae
TATAATTATAAACCATGACATGAGAAAACGAGCATCTCCAACTGCGGAAATGCTCGTTTTTGTCTATTCTGAAACTAGTTTTTGCCCAGCCTCATGATTAATGAGTGTCTTTTTCCATTCGATTTTTGACTTCATCGTAGGAAAGGGCAGTCGCTTCTGCATCGGCTTCTGATGTTTCCGGCATTTGACCTGTTTCGTAAAGAGATTTAATCTGGTTGCTATCTAGAGTTTCATGTTTAAGAAGAGCTTCAGCAATCAATTTATGCTTTTCACGATTTTCTTGAATAATAGATGCTGCTGTGTTACGTGCTTCATTAAGAAGTGCACGAACTTCTGCATCAATCTCGTAGGCCGTCTGTTCAGAAATATGCTTCGGAGTGGTCTGTGCACCAAACATAGCATGACTACCTTCATATTGCATCGGACCCATCTTGTCGCTCATACCATATTCTGTGACCATAGCACGCGCCATTTGAGTTGCTTGTTCAAAATCGTTAGAAGCTCCCGTAGTCTGTGCATTAAAGATAATCTCCTCTGCTACACGACCACCCATGAGTCCTGCCAATTGTTCCTTCATATCTTCTTTAGATAGAAGCATCTGGTCTTCCTTAGGCAGAGCGATCATATAACCACCTGCACGGCCACGTGGCACAATAGTCACCTTATGGACAACTCGTGCATTGGATAGTACTAATCCGACAATAGTATGGCCTGCTTCATGATAGGCAATCATTTCCCTTTCTTTTTGGGAAACCGTCCGATCTTTCTTAGAAGGACCAGCAATCACACGATCCTCTGCTTCATCAATATCTGAAGCGTCAATCTTAATTTTATTGCGACGTGCAGCCACAAGAGCAGCTTCGTTGAGGACATTCTCTAGGTCTGCCCCTACAAAACCAGGGGTTTGCTGCGCCACCAGTTTCAAATCAACATCGTCTGCAAGGGGTTTGTTTCGAGCATGAACCTTTAAAATAGCCTCACGTCCTTTAACATCCGGACGGCCTACCAGGACCTTGCGGTCAAAACGGCCTGGACGAAGAAGGGCTGGGTCAAGGACATCGCTACGGTTTGTCGCAGCAATAATAATGATTCCTTCATTCCCTTCAAAACCATCCATTTCAATCAAAAGTTGGTTAAGGGTCTGTTCACGTTCGTCGTTACCGCCACCAAGGCCAATCCCCCGCTGACGTCCCACAGCGTCAATCTCATCGATGAAGATGATCGCAGGTGCAGCCTTTTTCGCATCTTCGAAAAGTGACCTGACACGACTAGCTCCGACACCAACAAACATCTCGACGAAATCTGAACCTGAAATAGAGAAGAAGGGTACACCTGCCTCACCAGCGACGGCTTTAGCAAGAAGAGTTTTACCAGTACCTGGAGGCCCCTCTAACAGAACACCTGCAGGAATACGAGCACCAAGTTTGGTGAAGCGTTTTGGATCTTTCAAAAATTCAACAACTTCAACCAGCTCTTGTTTTTCTTCCTCTGCACCTGCAACATCTGAAAAACGTACCTTTACATCATCCTTGGTCATAGAACGGGCTTTATTGCGTCCAAAGTTCATAGCACCACGGGCACCACCAGCTCCGCCTTGTCCCATCATTGAAAAGATGAAAAAACCAAAAATAAGGAGGGGAACAAAGTTTAAAATCAGACTGAGCCACAAACCATTGGAACTCTCTGGCTTAACTTTTAACTTAACATTGGCTTCCTCAGCTAAATCTGTCAGCTCAGCAATGGTAGTATCAGTAGCAAGCACCAAAGATTTAAATTCTGTAACAGTTGTTGCTGGTGCCGTAAAAAATTGAATTCCTGTCTCGGCAGATGCTTCAACCTTTTGAGGTTCCTTGTATTTACCTGAGATTGAAACGACACTGTCACCTGGCTGATAGGTCAATTCCTTAATCTTTCCATCTTCAACTTGTTTGACCAATTCAGAATAGGAAATTTCCTGACTTCTAAATCCATCTCCAGCAAAGAGATATTGGAATCCAGAAATTAGGGCAATAATTAGGATTATATATAGGAAGGAATTTCGTAAAAAGCTATTTTTTTTATTGTTCATATATGTGCGAGCACCTACTTGTTTTCTATTTGTTAGTTGGTGTAGACTTCCTCTTTTAATACACCAATGTATGGAAGGTTACGATAATTTTCAGCATAATCTAAGCCAAAACCTACTAGAAATTCATTTGGAACAGTAAAGCCGGTATAGTCTGCATCAATTTCAACAACACGGCCTTCTGGCTTATCAACGAGGGTAACAATTTTGACAGAGGCAGGCTCACGATCTAAAAACAACTGTTTTAAGTCCTTCAAGGTCCGTCCTGTATCAATAATATCTTCGACAAAGATAACATGGCGCCCTTTGATATCAGTATCAACATCTTTAATAATATTGACCTTTCCAGAGCTTGCTGTTCCTCCATGATAACTTGAAACAATCATAAATTCCAATTCAACATGCGTATCAATATGCTTGATTAACTCTGCCAAAAAAGGAACGGAACCCTTCAACACTCCGACCAAAATAGGATTCTTATCCTGATAATCTTCTGTCAAAAGTTGACCTAATTCTTTTGATTTATCAACGATTTCATCATGGCTAATAAGGATCTTTTCAATGTAGTTTTCTAACATATGCTTTCTCTCGTTTTTTAATATATAATTTGTTTTCTATTGTATCATTTTTTGCTGATTTACTCAAATCACTGACTGCAATTCCTGCAATCCCTATGATTTTTTCATCCTGCTCTAAAATGATCGCTTTTTTCTTTTGAGTGACAGGAATACGTTTTTCATGGTAAATCCGTTTTAATTTACGATGGTGTCCTTTATATATTATCTGATCACCGTTTTGCTGATGTCTCAGAATAATGGGATTTGAACTAGACAAAACAATTTCCTGGTCCCATTCTGCCAAGGGAGCATTGAAAGAAAATGTAAACGGACCAAAATCTCGTGTATTTCCAGATTTTAACATAGTTTGACTCAAGTCTCCATAGGTCTCTGGATTGATTTTTTCAATAGAAAACCTATCATAAGTGATGATAAGCTGATAATCTTTCCTGATCTTGTAAATGGTATTCACCTTATTTTCAAGACTATAGAGCATTTCATCAAATTGACCTCTAGAAAGCGCAAGTTCTGGAAAATTGGTCAGATAATCTTCTAATAACAAAATCTGTAAACCCTTAGGAGAAGCTTTGAAGGTTTCCAAATTCTGAATATCCAGTGATTTTGCCAAATAAAGGAGAGCTTCCTGCAAATGCAACATTTCCTGAGACAGGGCCACAAGAGAATCGCTTAATCTAGGATTTTCTTTGCTCAGTTGGGGGAGATAAGTATTTCTAATCCTATTTCTCAAATAGATATTTTCTTGATTAGAGGCATCTTCAAAATGAAAAACGCATGGCAAATCTTTTTTAGCAAAAGTCAGCAAGGGCCTAATGAGTTCACCCTGACCGAAAGTTTGACATTCCTTGATGGCAGCCAGATGAAACCACTTGCTTCCGCGCAGAAGTCTCATAAAGACAGTCTCTGCTTGATCATCCTTATGATGGGCAGTCACCAGCGCCGTATAAGCAAAATCTGTCATGATTTGCTTAAAAAAAGTATAGCGAAAATCTCTAGCTTTTTTTTCTGAAAATTTTCCTTGAAAGTGAGTCATGTGAAAAGCTATATTCCTATCCTTAGCATAGGCTTCCAGATAGGCTGCTTCCTGATCCGAATCAGGCCTCTGGCCGTGGTGGACATGAGCAATCCCAATCTTAATAGCTAACTCTTCCTGACAGTCTAACAAAAGTTCAAGGAGGGCCATTGAATCTGAACCTCCTGAAACAGCCACCAACACATGGGTGTGCTTATCAAAAAAGTGCCTATGATTAGCCACTTTTAAAAATTTTTCTTTCATTTAAGTACCTTATAGACATCTGCTGCAATAGAGCTAATATCATCATATGTTTTATGATTCGTAAAAATAGAAATGACAAAAGGTGACTCTGTGTATATAAGGGCCACATCATGCCTAAAGTCATAAGCATCCCCTATTTTATGAGCGACCTTGACATCAATAGCCTTAGAGATGCGTTCATCGTCAAAAGCTGTCTCCGATAAGCTGTTCAAAACAAAGCCGGATGGGTTCAACTCATACAAAGCTGCCATGACAAGACCTGCCATTTCTGGACTAGCATCCTTTTCAGACATATCCCATGATTTTCCAGTAACAGCATCCAATATTTGATAGTAATTGGTATCGAACTGGTCAGTCACATAATAGCCTAAAATATTACTAGCAACATTATCAGACTTTTTAGCAGTCAGATCAATCAAGTTTTCCAGACTGTAAGTTTTAGAATCTGGCGACTTTGGTAAACTGCCACTACCTGCTGGCAAATAGGCCCCATCAAACTCATGAACCTTGTCCGTATACTTGAACGTATCTTTTAGTTGCAATGTCCCATTTTCCAAGCCTAGCTGAGCATAGTAAAGAACAGGTAATTTCCCGATACTAGCCGAATACATCAACTTGTCTTGGTTAATTCCAGCTGTAAACCCTGTGTCAAGTTGCTGAATATATACCCCAATATCAGGATCATTGTAGTTTTGGTTAAGCATTTCTTGAACCTGATCTATTCGGTTATCTTCGAGTGACAGAAAATCCATTGACACCCAACCTTCTGGAATCTTAGCAAATTCTCCTCTTGGAGTTTTGACCATTTCTGATACTGTCACCTGAGTATAAGGAGCTGGCGCCTTAGAAGATTTTTTAGCTTGATTGCCTATCGGACTTGACATGATTGTAAATCCTTTGTCAACCCAAAAGACGGTTTCTTGATAACTTTGTTCCTGAATAATATCATCAAAAACAATCGATTGACTAGCCAAGATATAAGTTTCATCTGACAATTGAAAAACAGGTTGTAAATAATCATTGACAGTCAAGTTTACAATTTCAAATTTCTGATTGGGAGAAAGATGACCAACTACCTGAGTAAGATTACTATCCTCGTAACGGGATGTCTTTTCAAAAACATTAGGATTGGATGGCAGAGTTTGATAGTAACCATCGTAAACAGTACTTTGGAGGGCGTAGTGGTTCTCATTTGACAGTTCAAAATCACGTTCACTACTGATCACTGGTACAGGAATCAGAATGGTTGACGCACTCAAAAACAGGATGAATTTCCGCATAACCCCTCCTTCCTAATCTTCTCTTTCTGACTCTAACAATCGTAATTCTTGATTTTTCTGGGCTAATTCTTCTAATTTTTCATCAGAAAATAACAAGAATTGCTCTATGGTTTCTACTAAATTTTCCATTTATTTTGAAGTTGGTAATAAACTTGGAATGGTATAAACGAACTCGCCATCCTTGGAGTAATGATACTTAGCCCTAACATACTTGGCCACATAGTCTTTATCTGATAATTTTTTTACCAGGGACTGCTCTTCTTCAACTCTCTTCTCCAGAGCTTGATAGCTAGTCTTCATTTCTGCTAACTTCTCTCGTTTCCCCAATAGTTGCTCATAGGACTGCAGTAAGTTATAAGCTGGAAGTGTAAAGAGAAAAATAATCAGGATAAGAATCATTCCCATAAAACGGTTTTTCCGCTGCTTTTCCAGATTGACAGATTGACGTTTGGAACGCTCTTCTTGGATAAACGCGTTATTGAGTTGTAAGACCCTAGAGTTAACCTTTTTATTGCTCATCACTTTCTATCCTTTTTTCACTGATGATTTCGTACATCTTGTCTGCATCTTGTTTTTTGGTACTATCCAGCATTTCCAAGACACGGACGGTCAAGAGTTTGTTTCCAAAGCGGATCTCGACTTCATCATTTGCCTTTAGGTCTGTTGAAGACTTGGCTAGGACACCATTGACCTTGATGCGGCCCTTATCCGCGACTTCCTTGGCCACTGTCCGACGTTTGATTATCCGGGATACTTTTAAATATTTGTCTAAGCGCATGAGTTTCCTCCTTAACCCTATTATTCTACCATTTTTTTTGGAAAATAGCAGAGCTAAACCATTAAAAGTTCCTCTCTATCCTTTTTGACTGGCAGCTATTTTATCACGGGTATCTTCACGGATTTCCTGACGAAGTTGACTTAGATAGGGTGAAAAAGCTACTTTGTCATTAGCATGGGTCAGATTTAAGTTGTATTCGTGGGGCTCCCAGGTCGAAATATCTGAAAAATTATGCTGAATTACAGCTTCCATGCCATCCAAAGCCTTGTAAAGCTTGGCTTCTTCTGTATCCAGTGCAGCCATTTCCTTGTAAAGAGCCCTCATTTGTTCTGCATAGGGTTGAGGAAGAGTTGACAGCCATATAAAGAGCAATTCTTCTTCCTTATCCCGGTGTGCCTGCGTTTTTTTCAAAGGTCGGAATATCTCCTGTAAAGGCTTCTCCTAAATCGTGAATAAGACACATTGTCAAGACCTTGGTCATATCTAGATGGGAAAATTCTTCCTTGAGTAAAAAGGCCATTAAAGTCATCATCCAGCTATGCTCCGCCACGCTTTCCTTGCGGCCTTTAGAGGTATAGCAGTGTCTGGTCGTATCCTTCAACCTTTCAGCAATCTTTAGTATCTCTAGGACCTGTCTAGGTCCATAACAAACTCCTCCTTTTTGATTCTATCCTAATCAAAAAGAAGGGAAAAAGCAAGACAAAACAAGAGGCTGGGACTCAGTCCTAGCCTTTCAATTATTTTTGATTTGTTAAGCAAGACGCAGTGGTTTAGTGGGGTCTAAGATGCTGATTTCATCAGTTTTTACAGCCCTAACGAATGAGTGATGCCTTGCTTCCTCATTTCCAACCTTCAACAGTCACTCCTCGCGCCCCTGCTCGCTTTCTGATTTCAAAGTTCACACCTTAGATAGTCACTCCCCTGACTATCTAAGCCATGCGGAGGTGGGTTCCAAAGGTCCGGGGGACCTTTGGAAGTTGGAAATAGAACTGACGCATTCAGTGTCAAAACGTTCTGGGAAAAGACCGTTTTAGCCCGAACCTAAAAATACGAGAGTGAGGAAAATCAAACCCTTCGGGTTACTGATTTTTGTCCCACTCTCACTTACCAAAATAAGAGTGTGGACACTATGGTCCCTGCAAAGAAAATTAGCCAAATTGAAAATCCAAGGCCAATAAGAAACCAAATATCATCACTGGTATTAGTTACATGTTTCTTCTTATCATCTAAAAAATTCAGGATGTCAGCATAAGTTCTAAAATCATGGTTTTTTTAGATGCAAAACAACTGAAATACAGCATAAATCAAAGGTATTGCTATAAGGCTAAGCAAGGTATTGCTCTGATTGACTGTTATTAAAAATTTAGTCGGATAAGCGACCGAGTAAGCAAACCAAGATAATCCTGAAATCACCAGCCACTTTTTGAATTGTTTTTTATCATTATGAAATCTCATTTCCTCAACATCTCCTTTGATTAGATTATCCAAGGAAACATCGAAATAGGTCGCTATCAAGAGCAGACTGTTAATATCTGGGTAGGTCTTTCCACGTTCCCAGTTGGAGATGGTTTGACGTGAAACATAGAGTTTCTCCGCTAACTCCTCCTGCGATAACCTCCTTTCTGTTCTGAGTTCAACTAACCTGTTTTGTAGCTCCATATAGACCTCCTTGGTACTTCTACTCTATTCTTTCTGAGATGATTTTACCATATAAAAGCTTGGTCAGGTTTGATTTTTTCTGTCAAAAGTCTTTGACAAGCCTAATCAGACTGCTTGCGGGCTTTAATTTCCAGTAGTTTTTCAGCAAAGGCAATCAATTCTTCTAGGATGATATGGTCTTTTTGATTGCGGACATCAAAGATGACTTGCATCTTGCCTTGGTACTCTGAGATACGGGCTTTTAAGTGGGTAGATGATAGGGCTTCAAAATAATCCTGGGTCAAAAAGACTTGATTGGCTGCTGGTTCAAAGGTAATTGTAATGGTATTTGCCTTCTTCTCTGCCAATTCCACAAAGGACTGGTCCATGAAAGATTTTAGGAGGCCGATTTCGATCAAGTAGGCCACCACATCTGGATATTCGCCAAAGCGGTCCATAAGTTCATCCTGAAGATTTTGGTAGTCTTCACGGTTGTCAATCTGGCGGATACGCTTGTAAATTTCAATTTTTTGGCGTTCATCTGAAATGTAGCTGCTTGGCAAATAGGCATCCATTTGCAGACTGAGTTCTGCATTGGAACGTTTTCGTTCTGTTTTCTTGCCTTGTTTTTGAGCGATAGCTTCTTCTAGCAATTGATTGTAAAGTTCAAAACCGACTGAATCGATAAAGCCAGACTGAGACGCACCGAGCAGATTTCCAGCCCCGCGAATAGACAAGTCCCGCATGGCAATCTTAAAACCAGAACCTAACTCTGTAAAGCCTTTAATGGCTTCCAAACGCTTTTCAGCCACCTCTGTCAATACCTTATCTGGACGGTACATGAAGTAGGCATAGGCGATTCGATTGCTCCTGCCGACACGTCCACGAAGTTGATACAAGGTTGACAGTCCCATATAGTCTGCATTTTCAATAAAGAGAGTATTGGCATTTGGAATATCCACGCCTGTCTCGATAATGGTCGTTGTGACCAAAACGTCGTAATCCCCTTCAATAAAGGACATCAAAGTATTTTCCAATTGTATTTCCGACATCTGACCATGGACAAATCCAATCCGTGCTTCAGGAACCAAGTCACGAATTTCAGACACTTTTTGCTCAATGGTGTCAACTCGATTGTAAAGATAAAAGACCTGACCACCTCTGTCAATTTCACGCAACATAGCCTCACGGATCATGTCAGGTGTAAACTCCATGACATAGGTCTGAACTGGGTAACGATTGGTCGGTGGCGTCTCAATCACAGATAAATCTCGAATCCCCAGCATGGACATATGAAGAGTCCGAGGAATTGGAGTTGCTGTCAATGTCAAGACGTCAACCTTAGTTTTTAATTCCTTGAGCTTTTCCTTATGTTTGACCCCAAAACGCTGCTCTTCATCAATAACAATCAAGCCCAGATCTGCAAACACGACATCACTAGACAAAAGGCGATGAGTTCCAATAAGGATATCCACTTGCCCTTTTTTCAATTTTTCCAATGTCTTAGCCTGTTCTGCCTTACTTCTAAAACGGCTAAGGACATCGATATTAACTGGAAAATCTAGAAAACGAGCTAAAAAATTGGTGTAATGCTGCTGGGCTAAAACTGTTGTAGGCACCAAAATAGCTACCTGCTTGTTATCATTCACTGCCTTAAATGCCGCGCGCATGGCTACTTCCGTTTTACCAAAACCAACATCTCCGACCAGAAGACGATCCATGGGTTGCTTGGCTTCCATGTCTTTTTTGACCTCAGCAATTGAACGCAGTTGGTCATCTGTTTCCGCATAGGCAAAGGCTTGGTCAAACTCGACCTGATGATCATCATCAGCCGCAAAGGCGTGTCCTTCTAACTGGCTCCGTTCAGCATACAAGCGAATCAAATCATCTGCAATATCTTCAACTTGTTTTTGAACCTTGGTTTTTGTTTTTTGGAAGCGACCATCATTGAGCTTGTTGATTTTCGGCTCTTTGCCATCACTGGCCACATATTTAGAAAGGAGCTCAATCTGCTCAATGGGCAGTGAAATCCGATCAGAATTCTGGTATTGAATGGTCAGGTAATCTCTATGGATCCCACCAATTTCAATGGTTTCAAGACCCAAAAATTTTCCGATTCCATGAACATGATGGACCACATAATCCCCGGCTACCAATTCATTGTAATCCTTGAGGCGTTCACTATTTGACAGATTGGCTCTTCGGGTTTTTCGTTTGACCTTTTTATGGAAGATTTCATGACTGGTAATCAGAGCAATCTTCTCATCTAAAAAGTTAAAACCCGAGGATAGATGGCCAATGACCAGCTGTGCCTCACCCTTTTCAATATCTCTGTCAGAAACAAACGGCAGATCAATGTCGTATTCTTGTAACGTTTTCTGTAAATTCTGTAAACCTTGTTCCGAATCCGCTTGGATAAGAATCGTGTAACCAGACTTTCCAAACCGCCTCAGTTCATCAGACAAGAGAGGAATCTGGCTAAAAAATTCCTGCATCTTGTGCTGGTTAAACTGAAACAGGGCATCAAACTGAAGATTTCCCAGACCTTTTTGAAAAGGAGAGAAAAAAGTAGCCGACGGATACTGTCTTAGTTGGCTATAGATGGATGCTGCATAATATTGGTTTAGCAGAGCTTTACTATTTTGTAAATCATCTGTCAAGTATTGTGCTAGTTCGACATCAAACTTGGCATGGCTGTCTTGAATCTTATGAAAATCATCTAGAAAAATCAAGGATTGCTTTGGAAGATAATCCAGTAGGGTCCAGTCTTTTTCATATAAGAAACTCAGGAATTTTCGCTGGTCTTCATGCCTAAACTCTTTTTTAAAACTGGCAAGCAACTCTTCTAAATAAGATTTCAAAGTTTGATTGTCAGCCTTGTCAATTTCAATTGACAAAATCTTTACAGATCTTTGGTAATCCGAACTTGCCAACAAGATATCACTAGCAGGAGAAATCGTGACAGCATCCAAATTTTCCTCAGAGAGTTGACTGGTAATATCAAAATTTCGAACACTGTCAACTTCATCTCCAAAAAATTCAATCCGATAAGGTTTTTCCACATTCAGAGGAAAAATGTCTAGAATATCTCCGCGCAGACTAAATTCACCAGGCGTGAGGACACGTCCTTCTTTCTTATAACCTAGTTGCACCAGGGATTTTACAAGACTGTCCATCCCATATTCTTGTCCCACCTCTAGCTCGACATAGGAAGTATCAAAAGTAACAGGATTCGGCAACAAGAGTCGACAAGCCTGAACACTCGCAACGACAATCCCAGACTCTTTTTTATTTCGTAAGAAGTCAAGACTTGCCAATCGAGAGATTGTTCTCTCAGCGGAAGCAAAGACAAATTCTGCCCGCGCAGCATCATCAGCAAAAAAATGAAAGACCTTATTTGCTCCTAAGAGGCTTTCTAAGTCACTGGTTAATTTTTCTGCTTCATTTTGATTTGGAGTCACGATCAGGATTTTTTCGTCAAAATCACTGACAGCACTGGCCATTACAAGGGCCTTGATGCTATCTGATAATCCCATTACCAGCTGTCTTTTGCTTTGATTGAGATTTTTTAGCCATTGGCTGATTTGTTTATTTTCTCTTAGTAAATCCAGTAATGCCATATCACCCACTATATTTTTGTGTTGTTTTTAGAAAATCCTTCTCTTGTAAATAGAAGTTGACAGCACTGTCAACTCTATCAAGCGCTTGAAGAATCGAAATCTGATCATCATTTTCAAACTTGGTCAAGACATGATGGTGGACAGGTAGACCATTTTTCGGCCGACCAATACCGATTTTAATACGCTTAAATTCCTGGGTTCCGAGATGGGCTATGATGGACTTGATCCCATTGTGGCCACCTGCTGAACCCTTTTGACGAAAGCGGACCTTCCCGACTTCCATATCTAAATCGTCATAGACGACCATTAAGTCCTCTACATCTAGCCCAAAATAGGTTAAGAGGGCATGCACTGCTTCTCCAGATTTGTTCATAAAGGTGGTTGGCTTGACCAGAAAGATTTTTTCACCGTTGATGCGGGTTGTAGCTATTTCAGCCTTAAAAATTTTGTCTTCTGTAAAGGTTTCGTTGACTGTTTTAACCATTTTGTCAACCAGCATAAAACCAACATTGTGTCTGGTTTCATGGTATTTGGATCCTGGATTTCCCAGACCGACGATTAATTTTGTCATAGTATTCCTTTCAAAACGCTAAAAGGGTTGGAAAAGTTTTCCAACCTAAATCATTTTTACAGATTTTCAGCATCAAACGTTAAAACGGAACTCCATGATGTCCCCATCCTGCACCACGTATTCCTTACCTTCTTCACGCAGGCGACCGGCTTCCTTGACCGCCTTCTCGCTGCCATAGTGCATGAGATCGTCGTAACTCATGGTCACCGCACGGATAAACCCTTTTTCAAAGTCGGAGTGAATGATACCAGCTGCTTGAGGGGCCTTGATGCCACGTTTGAAGGTCCAGGCACGCACCTCTTTTTCACCGGCGGTAAAGTAAGTGCCAAGCCCAAGCAGGTGGTAGGCTGCACGGGTCAGCTTGTCTACACCAGACTCTGTCAAGCCGATAGCTTCCAAGAACTCTGCCTTGTCCTCGTCTTCCAGCTCTGCAATTTCCTCCTCGGCACGAGCAGAAATGACTACTACCTCGGCGTTTTCAGTTGCCGCAAAATCACGGATTTGCTGCACATAGTCAATGCTATCTGGATCAGCTACCTTGTCCTCGTCCACATTGGCCACGTAAAGGACTGGCTTGGTGGTCAAGAGGAAGAGTTGCTTAACGATTTTGAGCTCGTCATCGCTGAAGTCCACGGTACGGGCAGACTTGCCGTCCTCAAGGACTGGCTTTATTTTTTGGAGAATGGTGAACTCCGCAACGGAATCTTTGTCTTTTTGGGTACGCGCCATCTTCTCTACACGCGCATAGCGTTTATTGACACTTTCAAGGTCAGCCAAAATAAGCTCCAAGTTGATGGTTTCAATATCCGCAATCGGATCGACAAAGGCGTCTTCACGGCCTTGCTCGCGCATAACATTTTCATCATCAAAAGCACGCACCACATGGACAATAGCGTCCACTTCACGGATGTTGGCTAGGAATTTATTGCCCAGACCCTCCCCACGAGAGGCACCTTTTACGATACCGGCAATGTCGGTAAATTCGAAGGTCGTTGGTACCGTCTTTTTCGGTGTGATCAGCTCGGTCAACTTTTGTAGACGCTCATCTGGCACCTCCACCATGCCGACGTTAGGGTCAATGGTCGCGAAAGGGTAGTTGGCAGCCTCTGCACCTGCCTTAGTAATTGCGTTGAAAAGGGTTGATTTGCCCACGTTTGGCAAACCGACGATACCTGCTGTTAAAGCCATGTTTGTTTTTCTCCGTAAAATTTATTCAATCTTAATCATTATAGCAGAAAATCAAGAAAAAAGCTTGTCGAGTGACAAGCTAAAATAACTTTATGAACAATTTAATCCACATGACAATGAGTGGTACAAAAAAGATTAGCCACCAGTATGTTGAGATTAAATCAATAAGAATGGTCATACCATCTCTTTTTTCATACTGTCCTGTTTCCGGATTAAGAACAAATTCTCTACCTCTCAATAACTGAAGATTTTCTTCATCTTCTTCTGATTTTTCATAAGATGTGACTGGCTTAACACCTAGCACCAACTCATCTAGACTTACATCAAAAATTGATGCCAACTTGACAAGAGTCTCAAGGTCAGGGGAGGTTTCGCCGTTCTCCCACCTTGAAATCGCCTGACGAGACAGGTGAAGCTGTGTCGCTAAGTCTTCTTGAGACAGGCGTTTTTGGGTGCGGAGTGTTTTTAATTGCTCTGGAAATTTATTCATACCGTCAACCTCGCTTTCTTTACACCCATTATAGCCAAATTTCTTTGAGCAAACAAGAAACAGATGGCTTGAAAAAACGCAACAAAAGGTGGCAAGCAGTAATATGCAATAGCAGATTATTTAATGAGCTTGATAAATTAAAAATTCTCATAAAAATGTTTCAATCTTTTATTGAATTTTGAAAACGTTTGACAATTTTGGATTATTATAGTATAAAAGTGATATGAAAAGGAGGAAAATTATGTTAAATTTTCTAAAATTTACAAAAGGAGTTCTCATTTTGTTTGCACTCCTACTATTGACTGCTTGTTCTCAAAATAGAAGAGAAAATAAAGCAGAGCCAAATAAAGAAGAGACTTCAGCAGTCACTACAACATCAGAGACAACAGCTGCTCCTACCCCTATGATTGAAACCCATAGTTATCAATTATTCGATAGTAAAGGAATTGATTCCAGACTTATCTATCATTATGAGGATGACAAGGTTATCAAGCAAAAAACAGAAAATATTGTTCTTTATTCTTTTTTAGGAATGACAGACGCTAAAACAGCGCAAGAGGCCTACCAAGCCCAAGCCCAACAATATCAAGGCTTAGAAGGGGTTACCTATTCTATTCAATACGATAGTGACCGAATGGTTGAGCATATCGAAGTGGACTATGAAAAAGCTAAAATTTCTGAAATTGCTCACATTATTGGAATTCCAAGTGAACAAGCAAGTAAAATTGACTTTATCAGTTTTAAAGAAAGCCAAAAAATACTGGAAACAAACGGTTATGTAGAAATTAAAGATAACCAGTTCCAACAGTTACCATAATCATAACCACCCGTCTAACGGGTGGTTTGAACAGGGGCTATAAGCACATATCACCAGAGGCTGGGCAAAAACTAGTTTCAGAATAGACAAAAACGAGCATTTCCGCAGTTGGAGATGCTCGTTTTCTCATGTCATGGTTTATAATTATAA
>NZ_JBEPLO010000041.1:0-13873 GCF_040545225.1 Streptococcus rupicaprae
AGTGAAGAAGGCTCTCGTATCTACGCCAAACGGAAGATCGATGTCGAACCCGTTTTTGGCCGATTGAAGAGTGTTTTTGGCGTACGCAGGGTTCACGTTAGAGGTCACCAAGCCGTCCAAACAGAAGTCGGATTCCTCTTCATGAGTATGAATCTCACAAAATTGGCCAAGCATCTAGGCTCAAAAACTTCAAAAACTCAAAAACCACACTATGATTCTCTCATCTTGATTGTTTTCAAGATAGAAGTCACTGTGTGGTTTTATTTTGAGGCTAGTTTTTGCCCGGCCTCTTAGTATACCATAGATTAAGCATTAAATCGCTTTTTCATCTGCACCAACGGCACGTTGGAGGAATTTAACGATTTCAACCAGCACAAACATGGCCAAACTTCCGACAATGACAACTGTCCATTGAGACAAGTCAAGGTGGGTCACATGGAAGATTTTCTCCAAGAATGGAACAGTTAGAGTTGCCACCAAGAGAACGAGGGAGCCAAGAACGGCCAAATTAAAGGTCTTGTTCTTGAACGGTCCAACTGTGAAGACAGACTGGTAAACAGATTTAACGTTAAAGGCATGTACCAGCTGAATAAGGCCAAGAGTCGCATAAGCCATGGTCAAAGCATCCGCATGCACTTCTGCGTAACTGGTATGAACTGGGTTAGCGATGGCATAGCCATAAACGCCGAGTACCAAGGCTGCTTGGAAGATCCCTTGATAGATGATCGCTCCAAGAACACCACCTGAGAAGAAGCTTGAATTACGTCCACGAGGTTTGTGTTTCATGACACCTGGCTCAGCAGGTTCCATACCCAGAGCGATAGCTGGCAGGGTATCCGTCACCAAGTTAATCCAGAGAAGGTGAACTGGCTCTAACACATCCCAACCAAAGAGGGTCGCTAGGAAGATACAGAGCACTTCCGCTGTATTAGCAGATAGCAAGTATTGAACAGTCTTTTGGATATTTGAGAAGACCTTACGTCCTTCTTCGACGGCCACGATAATGGTCGCGAAATTATCATCCGCAAGGACCATGTCAGAAGCACCTTTGGATACTTCTGTACCAGTGATCCCCATACCGATACCGATATCGGCTGTTTTCAGAGATGGCGCGTCGTTAACCCCATCACCCGTCATGGCAACGACCTTGCCTTCATTTTGCCAAGCTTTCACGATACGCACCTTATGCTCAGGCGATACGCGGGCATACACAGAGTATTGCTTGAAGACTTTTTGGAACTCTTCGTCTGACAATTCGTTGAGTTCTGCACCAGTGAAGACATGGTCTTCCGTGTCGTTCGGGTCGATGATTCCAAGACGCTTGGCAATCGCCTCTGCTGTATCTTGGTGGTCACCTGTGATCATGATTGGACGGATACCAGCTTCCTTAGCGACACGAACCGCTTCTGCAGCTTCTGGACGCTCAGGGTCAATCATCCCAACCAAACCAGCGAAGACTAGATTATTTTCAACGATTTCTGTTTCAAGTGTTGGAATAGTGTCCTCGTACTTATAAGCCATCATGAGGACACGAAGGGCTTCTTTAGCCAAGGATTTATTGGTCGCAAGAATAGTTGCTTTATCTTCATCAGTAATTGGACGAACAGTGCCATTGTCTTCGATAAAGGCCACGCGCTTCAGTAACTGATCCGGCGCTCCCTTAACAGCTACTAGGAATTTACCGTCAGCCAACTTATGAATGGTTGACATAAGCTTACGGTCTGAGTCAAACGGCAATTCTGCTACACGTGGCTCAAGCTTCAAGGCATCACGAACATCAAAGGCATGATCAAACCCAAACTGAACCAAGGCTGTTTCAGTTGGATCACCGATCAACTTACCAGAAGCATCCACCTTAGTATCATTGGCAAAGTTCATGACACGCAGAACCATGTTTTCATCAGCAATATCATCCGCTGCATCAAAGAGTTGACCGTTGTAATAGACTTTTTCAACTGTCATCTGGTTCATGGTTAAGGTACCGGTCTTATCTGAAGCGATAATTTCCGTAGAACCAAGCGTCTCTACAGCAGGGAGCTTGCGGACGATAGAGTTACGTTTAGCAAGCACCTGGGTCCCCATGGAAAGAACGACCGTTACAACGGCTGGTAAACCTTCTGGAATCGCCGCTACCGCAAGGGCCACAGCTGTCATCAGAGAGTTCAACGGTGCTTCTTTACGGATAAAGACAGACACAACAAAGGTAATCGCAGCAATAACTAGAACAGCATAGGTCAAAATCTTAGACAGCTGGTGAAGGTTTTGCTTGAGTGGCGTGTCAGACTCATCTGCATTGGCCAACATGCTAGCAATATGACCAACCTCTGTGAACATCCCAGTGTTGGTGACCACACCGATCCCACGTCCATAAGTGACGTTAGAGTTTTGGTAGGCCATGTTGACACGGTCTCCAATACCCGCATCTTCTGCCAACTCAACTGCCAGGTCTTTCTCAACAGGAACAGATTCCCCAGTAAGGGCTGCTTCTTCGATTTTCAAGGAAGCCGCTTCTAATAGGCGCATATCCGCGGGTACCACATCTCCAGCTTCAAGCATAACGATGTCACCCGGTACAAGCTCCTTAGAATCCACTTCTTTGATATGCCCGTCTCGGCGAACTCGCGCGATAGGGCTAGACATAGACTTCAGAGCATCAATAGCTGCCTCAGCTTGCCCTTCCTGGTAAACCCCGAAAGCAGCATTGAGGACAACAACTAATAAGATGATAATAGCATCCGTCAAACCATGTGTTCCCTCAGTAATCACTGACAGAACTGCTGCTGCTAAGAGAATGATGATCATCAAATCCTTAAACTGATCAATAAATTTCTGAAAGAGGGTACGTTTTTCACCCTCATCTAACTCATTACGACCGTATGCTGCAAGGCGTTGTGAAGCTTCTTGGCTAGTCAGACCTTTTTTACTGGTCTCAAGACTGGTCAATACCGCTTCTTCGGTTTGCGTATAATACGCTTGACGCTTTTGTTCTTTTGACAAAATGTACTCCTTCTAGTCTCTTTTCAAAAGAAAAGAGACCTGTTTGATTAAAACAAGTCTCGCTATTTAAGGTATTGCCGGAAAAAATTCGAAATGACGACAAAACCACGTTAAAACCGCTAGCTACTCCCTTGAGATGTAAACTATTATATCATTTTAGCGCAAAAATGCAAGTTCCACTACCGATTTGAGTATTATTTTTTACAAGGTTTTTCAATATTTTTTCAGAAATTACTCCCAACAAATCACCATCTCATAAGACGCAAACAGTTGGTCGCTTTCCAGAGGCTTTAAATCATAGTCCAAGCGAAGCACTTGCTGGGTTCGGTCCAGCTCATATGCCTTGGTATCCGTCACAAAGTGCTGGATTCCCATCGGTGTCGGCAAAGCAAGGATAGCTTCTTGATGCTTGATAAAGCGCATCACCGATTTAGGATTTGAGAAGCGTGTCATGGTCAATTCGGCCTCATCGCACTTGATAATGACTTTCTCATCTTCGTCATTTTGAAAAATAAGATAGAGCTGACCATTTTTTTCTTGAACTTGGACATCAAATTCTTGGCAAATGACTTCCATTTCATGATCCAGTTGGATTTCATTTCTCATTCTAATCTTCATCTCAATCTTCCTTTATTTCCAGGTCATCAGCTAGGAAGGCCAGAGCTTCTGGAATGATAGCCTCCTGCTCTTCTGCTTTTTCAGGCAAGGCTCCCTCGTCCTTCTTAGCTCCTTTGGCTCTAGCAGAAAATTCCTGCCTGATTTCCAACCAATCTTCGTGGGCGATGGCTAAAATTTCTGGCGAGAAACCAGCAGCCTGACTGAGAATATTGCCAAACATGAGGTTGAGGTTATCCCTCTTCATAGTCTGTTCAGCATTAAAACGCGATTCAAACGACAGGATGGCATGATTTTCGTTGGCTGCAACTGGCTGAGAGCCTGTTAGAAGGGCTCGATCCGCTCCCGACAAATGCTCGATGACCTCTCCCCAGGCATTTTGCAGGCGGGTCAGATTTTCACGGGCCAGTTGAGGATTGTCAACCGCCTCTTCTAAGATCCGGTTAACCTTGGCACGATCGACCTGATAGCCTCTTTTTGAACTTGGAGCAGGAGATTTTGGCGGATTCGGCCTGCCTTGTGGAACAAGACCTTTTTTCAACTGTTCCTGCAAGCTCTTCACCTGTTCTTGCAAACTAGCCATTTCCGCCAAAACAGCAGGTGGGAGACCAGCTGTAGAAGCCACTGTCTCCGTCAGGCGAATGGTCATGACTTCTGCATAGATCTTTGGCTGGGCACTTGCCTTAATATCACTCAAGCCCAATGTTACCTGATCGATCCACTGGAAAATCTGCTCCGTCTCAGCAACGAGGTTGTCCTTAAACAAATCTGATACGCGAGATTGGTCAATACCAGACTTGGCCAGCAACATGTCACGCAAGTAGGTCAGCAAATCGACCGCAAACCGACTCATGCTCTTACCAGCATCGAAAATCGTTTGTAGCTGCTCCAAGGCAGCCTGACCGTCTTTGGCTAAAATTGCTGCCACATATTGATCCAGAGCCAGGAGTGAAATAGAACCTGTGATTTCCTCAACCGTTGCCAAGTCGACAGTCTCTCCAGCTGATAGGCTAAGCGCCTGATCCAAAATCGACAAGGCATCCCGCATCCCGCCTTCTGCCCGTCTTGCAATCATGGCCAGGGCTTCATTGTCATAAGAAACCTCTTCTTCTTGTAAGACTTGAACCAAATGATTTTGAATGGCACTGGTCTGGATGGCCTTAAATTCAAACCGTTGCACCCGAGAAAGGATGGTCGCAGGAATCTTATGAAGCTCTGTCGTTGCTAAGATAAAGACCACGTTAGCTGTCGGCTCTTCCAGCGTTTTCAAAAGGGCGTTGAAGGCCCCTGTGGACAGCATGTGGACCTCATCGATGATATAGACCTTATAATCAGCTAGACTAGGTGCATAAGTAGACTTATCACGGATATCTCTGATCTCATCAACCCCATTGTTGGAAGCCGCGTCAATCTCGATGACATCTTCCAAACTGCCTTGGGTGATTTGTTGACAGATATGACAGTTATTACAAGGTTCGCCATTTGCTTGATTAGGGCAATTCATTGCCTTGGCAAAAATTTTGGCTGCACTGGTTTTCCCAGTTCCTCTAGGCCCTGAGAAGAGATAGGCATGACTAATTTTTCCAGAAGACACCGCCTGTTTTAGTGTGGTTGCGACGACTTCTTGTCCAACCATTTCTCCAAAAGATTGACTGCGGTACTTCCGATACAAGGCTTGGTACATTAGACTTTCTCTCCAAACATGTTAAAATCCCAGACCGTTTTCTCCACCAAAAGCGTGACAAACCGCTCCAGATAGTCTCGGTCAATGGCGTCATAATCACCTTTGAGGTTAGAATCCAAATCCAAAACTCCCAGTAGAGTATCACCTTTCACCATAGGAACAACAATCTCACTCATGGCAGCGGCATCACAAGCAATATAATTGGGATGGATTGTAACATCATCAACAACCAAGGTCTCACGTTTAAGCGCTGATTCCCCGCAGACCCCCTTCCCTAAGGGAATATGGACACAGGACACCCCTCCTTGAAATGGTCCTAAAACCAGCTCTTTTCCATCAAAGAGATAAAAACCTGCAAAAACAGATCGTGGCAGGGCCTGTTTTAATAAGGCTGAAGCATTAGAGAGATTAGACAAAGGATTGGTCTCACCTTCTAACAAGGCTTCTAGTTGTAACAATAATAACTCATAATGTGCTTGTTTATCTGAATTTTCCATGTCCTTATTATAACATAAGTTAAGGTAGATTTACGAATCATCTATTCTTCTTAAACGACATTATAGTTTTTCCGCTTGAAAAATGTGTAGTACGAGCGGTAGCGAGTAAAAGCGATACTGACGCCGTAGCAGTTCAACTGTCCAGTGGACAGTTGAAGCACTGAGCCTAGAAATAGTAAAGCGAGGAGAACTCAAATTTTAGCAATGAAACACTACTTGCTTTCCAAAACAGTCTATCCCCAGACTGTTTTGCCTAATGTCCGTGCTACTTACTCAAACGGTCTGGGGATAGACCGTTTGAGGTCTGAACCTAGAAATAAGAAAGCTCATAAAAGTATCAGAAAAAGAAAATTGTTTTCTTAAACTATGAAAAGTACTTTTTGAAGTGGAATGACTATAACAGACAAACCGACTAGCCCTGCTAGTCGGTTCAATGCTCTATTCAAAAAAAAGCCTTTATAAACTAAAATGGTTTAGCGCTTGGCCTTCAATTCACCCAATCGCTCTTCAAAAATAGCTGGCAAAGAGGCGCTAAAAGTCATGGTTTCTCCTGTCCTTGGATGGGTAAACCCAAGTGTCTGAGCATGTAAAAACTGCCCTTTACCTGCTAAAGTCTTCTTTGGACCATAAGCAGGATCTCCAGCCACAGGATGACCAATATAGGCCATGTGGACACGGATTTGATGCGTCCGTCCTGTCTCCAGAGTTAATTCAACAAGAGTGTAAGCCCCAAATCGTTCCAAAACTTGAAAACGAGTAAGTGCTGGCTTCCCTTTGGCTGTAACGGCCTGTTTCTTGCGATCTTTTTCGGAACGGCCGATCGGCGCCTCAATAATCCCACGATCCTTAGGAAGGTTTCCGTGCACAAGAGCTATATACTTCCGCAAAGACTTCTGTTCTTTAAGCTCCTGCGCCAACGCCAAATGAGCTGCATCGTTCTTTGCAATCATCAAAAGACCTGAAGTGTCCTTATCAATCCGATGAACAATACCTGGACGCAAAACCCCATTTATCCCTGAAAGGTCCTTAATATGATACAAAAGGGCATTGACCAAGGTCCCGCTGGTATGGCCAGCCGAGGGATGTACTACCATACCTTGTGGCTTATTAATCACTGCAATATCTTGGTCTTGGTAAACAATCTCTAAGGGAATATCTTCAGCAACATAGGCTACTTCTTCTACCAATGGCTCCTCATAAGTGATGCGATCTCCCGCTTGGACCACATACTTGGCCTTCTTGACTTGACCATTGACCAGCACCTGACCAGCCTTGATCTGTTCATTGGCCACACTCCGAGACAAATTAGACCCTTCAGCTAGGGCCTTATCGAGACGAACGCCTCCTGTTTTGATGATTAGTTCCATCATTCTCCTCAAAAAACATCATATAACTAAAAAGCAAGACGACACCGACAGTCAGATAGCTATCAGCTACATTGAAAACCGCAAAATCCATAAATTCTGTCTGAAACATGTCCACCACATAACCAAGTCGCAAGCGGTCTATAAAATTGCCAAGCCCACCTGAAATGATCAGCACTAGACTCAGGACCAAAAGCCAACTATCGTCTCGATGCTTGATCAGATAGCGGATGGCTGTCACCATGATCACCACCGTCACTAAGATAAAGAACCACTGTTGGTTCTGTAAAATGGAAAAAGCTGCACCGTAATTCTGTAAGTAAGTCAGGCTTAAGATACTTGGGATAAAGGACTTGGTTTCACCCAAAGCAATAGTCTCTAAGACATAGAATTTGACCCACTGGTCCAAAGCGATTAGAAGCCCAATAATTGCAGGAAGGATTATTTTTTTCATTCTGACCTCTTCTTATCAAAATAGGCTTGCATGACACCGACAAATTTCTCAGCAACCTGCGATAGTTCTTGATCTTTTCGCTTAACATAGACCATACGGTTTTCTTGCCCATCATTAACTGGAATGACAGTAATCCCATGAACGCTTTCGCTGTCTAAAAAGCCCGAGCCAGTGGCATAGGCATCTGTCCGTTCCAAAATACCATTCAAGGTCGCTCGGTCTGTAACATTAAAGGTTGTACACGAATCGCTGGTGTCAAAGAAATTCTCCGAATAGTAGAGGTATTCTTCTTTCTCCTGAGTGAAACGAACCGTTGGAAGTCCCTTTAAATCTTCCAATTCAAGTAACTCCTCTTTTGCTAGAGGGTGGCCTTTTCTAAGGTAAATATGGGTCTTAAAATCAATTAAGTCGACAATCTCAAGTTCTAGTTTGTTCAACTTTTGGGTAATGCCCTTAACATTTGTCTTATTGAGATAGATAATCCCAAGCTCACTAAAGCCTTGAGCAACCTCATCCAAAATTTGAACCGTTGTTGATTCAAAAATCCTCAGATTGCAGTGTTCTGGATAGGTCGTCGCAAATTCAACCATCAAGGGCGGCAAAAAATCATAGTGCTGGCTTGAGATGGAAAATTCTTCCTTTTCATCTTCAGAATGCAGGTACTGACTTTCAAAACTATCAAATCCCTTGACCAATTCCAGGGCCTTCTCATAGAAAACCATCCCTCTCTGAGTCAGAACAGTCCCCGAACTGGTTCTATTGAAGACCTTAAATCCCAATTCTTCCTCTAAATCCCGTACTGAGATTGATAGACTAGGCTGGCTGATAAACATTTTCTCAGCTGCTTCTCGGAATGTCCCACTATTAGCAATCGCTACCACATAGCGTAATTGTTGAATATTCATCATTTTTCTCCATTGATTGTCGACATTCTAGGCTTAACACCCGAATGATTTCTTCAGTCCAGATGATTCTAGCAAGCCCTCAAAAAGTTCTCTATCAAAGAAAGTCCAAGGACAGCCCTTAGACTCAACATATCTTAATGAATGCCTAGAGCGATACGAGCGTAACGGCTCATCTTATCAACTGTCCAAGCTGGAGACCAAACCAGACGTACATCAACTTCGGTCACTTCCGGAAGATTCCCAACCACGTCATAAATCTGATCAGTCAAAAGATCTGCTAAAGGGCATCCCATCGTGGTCAGCGTCATATCAATTTCCGTCTTCCCTTGGTCGAAGCGAATCTCATAGACCAGACCAAGATTAATAATATCAATCCCCAACTCTGGGTCAATGACCTCTTCTAAAGCCTGTAAAATACGTGTTTTGATGTCTTCTATCTCTTGGTCGGTGTAAACCATTTCCTCTTCCTCTTCTAACTTGTCTTAACCATTTCCTCAGCTAGCAATGGCTTGCCCATTGTTAGTATTTTTTGCTTGCCACTCAGTGCAAAGCCTTGATTGTTATAAAAAGCAATCGCCCGGTTATTGTCTGCCAAAACCCAGAGAAAAATTCTTGAACAGTTTGACAAGTGCTTTCTCCCTGCCTCTAGCAATAAGGACCCAATCCCCTGTTTCTGGTATGACGCTAACACACCGATAGCTGAAATCTCCCCCTCATCAACCGAAACTTGGCGACAAGTGATAAAACCAATCAGTTCCTGATTCATCCAGGCCAAAAAAGTTGTTTCAGTCTCTAATTTATCCCTGGTACGCTCCATAAGTTGAGGCAAACTAAGGGCATTTAGATAATCATCAGCAACCAGATCCCGATAGGTCTCTTTAAAAATCGCTAATTGAATCGCAGCTTTTTAGGGAATATCACCTACATGCATAGGGCTTATGCTTACCACTGTATACCCTCCTTAAACCTTACACTGTCCGACCTGTAGGAATAGCGCTGACACAACCAATACGATACTGACCGTTTTTCAGTTAATCTTACCAACCTGCCTTCCTTTTTCGCTCATGTTTTCTTGATGGGCGATTAAAGCAGTGGACATTACCTGCCACATTTTGAAATTCATGCGGTTCGGTAAAACATTCCATCGAGTTCTTACAGCTTTAGGACTTCTGGGCGGACAGTTAATCAGTGCCTCTGGCACTGATTAGTCTTCCATAAAATCTCTGAGTGGCTTACTGCGAGATGGGTGGCGGAGCTTCCGAAGAGCTTTAGCTTCAATTTGACGAATACGCTCGCGGGTAACATTAAAGACCTTGCCCACATCCTCCAGCGTACGCATCTTGCCATCGTCAAGTCCAAACCGTAGGCGCAAGACGTTTTCTTCTCGATCAGTCAAGGTATCCAGAACCTCATCCAATTGCTCGCGCAAGACGATGCGAGTGGTGTATTCTTCTGGGCTCTCAATCACTTCATCCTCAATGAAATCGCCCAAATGGCTATCGTCTTCCTCACCGATAGGTGTTTCCAAGGATACAGGTTCCTGGGCAATCTTCAAGATTTCGCGCACCTTGTCTGGCGTCATGTCCATCCGCTCTGCAATTTGTTCTGGAGTTGGGTCTTGACCGAGCTCCTGTAGGAGGTTACGCTGCTCACGGACCAATTTATTGATGGTTTCCACCATGTGGACTGGAATTCGAATAGTACGGGCCTGGTCTGCAATGGCACGTGTAATAGCCTGACGGATCCACCAAGTTGCGTAGGTTGAGAATTTGAACCCTTTTGAATAGTCAAACTTATCAACAGCTTTCATGAGCCCCATATTTCCTTCTTGGATCAGGTCCAAAAATTGCATGCCACGGCCGACATAGCGCTTAGCAATGGAAACAACCAACCGCAAGTTAGCTTCAGCCAAACGCTGCTTGGCTTCGACATCGCCGGCTTCCACGGCCAAGGCTAGCTCCTGCTCCTCTTCATTGGTCAAGAGGGGGACAACCCCAATTTCTTTGAGGTACATCCGTACAGGATCGTTGACCTTAGCAGAGTTGCTCCCCAAGAGCTCTTCGTCAGAGAGTTCTACCTCTTCCTCATTCTGCATCACTCGAGCAGATGGATTTCCTTCCTTGTCAACAATTGAAATCCCAGCATCCTGAATACGCTGCAAAAGATTATCAATCGCTTCAGCTTCAAGGCCAAACGGAATAACCAGTTTCTCATTGATGTCATCGTCAACTGCATTCCCCGCTTGCTTGCGACTACGGATATATTCAGCGACTTGAACGTCAAAGGTTGTGACTTCTTTTTTTGTAGTTTCTGACATGCATTTACTCCATAATTCTTTTTTGGGCAATAAGCCTAGTTAATTGGTCTAAAGCAGCAAGGTCGTCACCTGAGTTGGCATACTCTCTAACAGACTGAGCTCTCTGGCGATTATCCCGTTTTAAAAATTCTCGTTCCCGAGTGCGCTCAATCTCCGCCAATTCATTGGCGCCAACTTCCTCTGGCAGAGATTCCTCCATGGCTCTATACCAAGCATCTTGCAGCGACTCGTCTAACTGGTTGAGTTCAAAAGGTGACAGGCTTCCTTGCTCACAGAGAAGCTCATAAAGAGTTTGTAATTCTTTGGAATCAAAGAAAAAATCAACCCGTGAACGGTAATCATTCAAGACATAATTGTGGTGAACCATACGGTGGAAGAGCTGATTTTCTGCTCTCTGCAAGGTGGAAACACCTCTCTCATAGGGCAATTCATTGACAAGAAGCTGGGAAGGTGCGTTATGTTTAAGGGTATTTTCTTGACGCCTGTTGATCCTAAAACGGTTTACCGTCTGCTCGACTTGCAAATAATCAAAATCCGGTAGCAACTCGGCTAATTTATGAATATAGGTGTTTTGAGCAGTAATCGAAGGTGTTTTCGCAATAATTCCCGCCATCTGCTCCACAAAACCTATCTGAGCCTGTAGGTTTTCCAGATTCTGAGGTTTCAAATAATAAATAAGAAATTCAACTGGACTGATACGCTGGTTCTGCAAAAAGGTTTTTAGCGCTTCTCCTGATTCCTTTTGAATGAACTCATCCGGATCCATCTGATCTGGCAAACGCACAATGTCCACCACAAATTCATCCAACACCTCAAGTGCTTTAGACGTCGCCGCCTGACCGGCCGCATCCCCATCGTAAACCAGAACGACTTTCTTGGTAAAACGGCTCAAGTGCCTAACATGCTCCGGTGTCAAGGCTGTTCCCATGGAAGCTACCGCATTTTCGATCCCCGATCGATAGGCAGCAATAACGTCCATAAAGCCTTCCATTAGATAAACTTCACTCTGCTTTCTAATGGATACTTGAGCACGATCTAAGTGATAGAGCTCATAGCTCTTATTAAAAATAGGGCTGGATCGACTGTTTTTGTACTTTGCCTGCTTAGATTCCATGTCTTCTCTGGTCCAAATCCGCCCAGAGAAAGCAATAATTCGTCCATATTCATCTGTCAAAGGGAACATGATACGGTTTTGAAAGGCGTCATATATTTTGGAGGATTCTGTCGGGTTAAAAAGGGCCGACCCCAGCAAACTCTCCTCATCAAAATCCTTGGCTAAGGTTTGATAAAGATAGTCCCCTTCCTTAGGAGAGAGACCTAACTGAAAATGGCTAATGACCTCATCTGTCAGTCCTCTCTCATAAAGATAAGATCTCGCTTTCTCTCCCAGCTTGGTCGTCATCAAAATCCGATGATAAAAATCAGCTGCCGCCTGATGAATGTCATAGAGTCTTTGGTGGGGAGTATCTTTGGGTTTTGAATGGGACATTTGTGGTCGCTCAAGAACAATTCCAGCCTTCTCAGCCACCACAGCTACACTATCTAAGAAGTCTAAGTCCTGGTAGTCTTGGACAAAACGAAAAACATCTCCTGATTTGCTACAACCAAAACAGTGATAGAATTGCTTATCCTCAACGACATTAAAGGAAGGCGTCTTCTCACCGTGAAAAGGACAGAGTCCCAGATAATTTCGCCCCGCCTTGGTCAAACTGACCACTTCACCGATGACATCAACAATATTGACCGCTTGTTTAATCTCACTAACCAAGTCTTTATCAATCATTCAGTCACCCCCTTTTGTGCAGACTAAAGGCAAATTATACCATACTCCATCATAGCATGATTTTCAGAAAAAGTAAAACCAAAATCTTGCAATGCTTCTTTGCTAACACTTGGTCTCGGTTAAGCACTAGCTTTAATCAATCCCTTTCAAATGACCACTAAACTATTTTGAACTAAATACTGAAAATTGATGCAAATTACTTGACTAGGTCTTAAGACTGAGATACAATGAACAAGTTAATATTTTTAAAAGGAGCATTTTTATGTTAAAAGAACTCAAAGCATTTTTAATGCGTGGAAACATTGTTGATTTAGCTGTAGCAGTAATCATCGGTGGCGCTTTTGGAGCTATCGTTACCTCATTGGTTGAAGATATTGTCACACCTCTTATCGGTATGGTAATCGGTCAGCCTGATTTCTCTGGTATCATGTTGGGATCAATTGCCATCGGCAAATTCATCAACGCTATCATTAACTTCTTGATCGTAGGAACTTCTCTATTCGTAATCATCAAAGGACTTGAAAAAGCACAGTCAACTCTTAAGAAAGAAGAAAGAATTGAGGAAGATGTCCTCGGTCCAACTGAAGTGGAACTCTTGGCTGATATCAAGGCATTGCTTGAAAGACAACAGGGTTAAATCCTGTTGCATCTAGCAAAAATCTGAATTAATAAAAGAAACGAACCATCTTTTCCCTTTGAGGGAACAATCAGGTAGTTCGTTTCTTTTTTTACTTTTGAAGTTTTTCACTTATTCCAGTCTAGACTCCTAGGCCAACTACCACCAAAAAAATAATATCAAACTATTTACAGACTAAAAAAGACAAACCCACGATATTGAGTTTGTCTTCTTACTTTTAGAATTTCTTACGCTTGCGAGCTGCTTCTGATTTACGCTTACGTTTTACAGAAGGTTTTTCATAATGCTCGCGTTTACGAGCCTCTTGAAGAGTACCAGCTTTAGTCACAGCACGTTTGAAACGACGAAGGGCATCGTCAAGTGATTCATTCTTGCGTACAACTGTTTTTGACATTATTTTCACTCCCTTCCATTTCAAAGATTACCTTATTATGTTACTAGACTTTTATCAAATTGTCAAGTCTTTTCCATTGTTTTTTTCACAACTGAAAGTTCTAAAATGAAGTTAGCCACTTAAAGTGCATGAAAAAACACCTCTATGTTATACTTGTAGTCGACGAAAACACAAGAACAGGACATAGAGATGCAAGACCATTATACACCAAAAGGTAAACATTTGA
>NZ_JBEPLO010000042.1:0-12554 GCF_040545225.1 Streptococcus rupicaprae
AGCTTTGATTTTTCAAAGCTGCTTTTAACTCGTTAAGGTTATCTTGGGTGAATAAGTTTGTCATGTCTCTATTATAACATCTATTTTTGATTTTGTTTTAGTATTAGGCGTTTTCCTTTTTTCTCAATTTGCGTGTTACTGGCACTAACCAACAATCAAAATCTGGTTTAATGGGTGGTTGGTTATCGAATGATTATCTGTTTAAATGAGACAACACCCCATCTTCGAAAGGACCATTATAGCCAGATTTTGAATTTAAATCAGGAGGAGAATATCGAAAAAAAGTCCTTAGCCTCACTGCCTCATTTCAAGTCTCTAATTGGAACGGCCTATCTCGGACTGTTGAAATCCTGACAGTTGACAAACATCCCACTTCGGACAAACTCAGAAAATGACAAACCTATGAAAGATTGAGTCCTCCTGTCTTTTTCGAAACCGGTGCGATGATCAGGCAAACATCTCCCTCTTTCCTTGATACTCTTGATAAAAATCTATTTTCAGTTGGATGAAGCGTGTGAGGTCTGTTAAAAGTTGAAAGAGAATAGCTCTAGTTTCAAATTCCTCTCTAGTTTTAGGGAGATCACGTTCTCTGAACTGCTTTAGCATCGCTTCGATATCTTGCAAGAGGTAGGTCGCAGGATTAGACTCGCTGAGTTGGTCTGCCGTCAATTCAAAAAGACTGGCTAGGAGTTTCGCTTCTATTGTGGCTAGGTGACAGGACTCCAAGTTATGAGACATGATGTTCAAGAGTTGCACTTGATCTTGGCGCATGTCTAAATAGTGCAGGTCATAATCCGTTTGGCTGAAGAGCTGATTATCCCGTTCTTGATAAACCGTCTTCTTAGACTCAGCAATCAAAGCCTCTAAATCTTCCAAGCGATTTCTCGTTACCTCTTGCTCCTGACGAAGGAGGGCTGACAGGAGCAAGAGCTGTTCTTTTAGTTGGGATTCGATGTTTGACCGCGCTGCAATAATGCTCTCTTGCCGAGAAGGCATATAAGTGTGAAGTAAGATAGCCATCCCTGTTCCCAGCATCATGAGTAGCGCTTCATTTCCCAAAAATGGCAGACTAAGGTCTCTTGACAGCCAAAGATGCGTAACTAAAACCGAACAAGGAGCAATAGCTGGCTTAAAATCAAAACGATAGGCAAAGGCGACAAAAGCTGTCAGATAAAGCAAAAAGGCTGACAGTTGGAATCCGAGCACAGAGAAACTTAGCACACCAAGAACCAAGGCAACCACGGTTGACATAAGACGCTGCCAAGCGATTCTTAAGGATGACTTACGCGTATCTAAAACGCTCAGCATGGCAATAATTCCAGCTGAGCTTGCATTGTCTAGGCCTAAATAGTGAGCTAAAGCGACAGCCAACCCTGTTGCTCCAACGATTTTCAAAATCTGTAGGCGCATGCCATTCTCCTATTTTAAATCAAATCAGACGATGTAGCAAGGCGATGAGGACTTCTGCAGATTGTCGACCCGCCTGCATAATGAAGGCATCAAAACTCACATTAGCATCATGATTGGCGGTGTCGCTCATCGCTCGCACCACTAAGCAGGGCTTTCCAGTAGCATGAGCCGCTTGGGCTATGGCCGCCCCTTCCATTTCAACAGCTAATACCTCTGGAAAATAGGCTTTAATTTGATCAATCTTATCTTGACTAGCCACAAAACTATCGCCCGTCGCAATCAATCCGATATGACTTGAGAGGGCAAACTCCGCCAGAACCTTGCGCATTTCGGCAACTAGGTAAGCACTCGTCTCATAGTAAAGAGGCTGGCTAGCCATTTGCCCATAAGCATAGCCGAAAGCCGTTACATCGACATCATGATATACCAATTGATCCGCTACCACCAAGTCACCAACAGCTAGTCCTTGAGCGACTGCTCCTGCAGACCCTGTATTGATCAGCGCATCAACCTTATAATAATCTACCAAAACAGCTACACTCATGGCTGACATGACCTTCCCAATCCCACTCTCAACCAGAACAACTTCATGGCGACCGATATAGCCTGTGTGGTAGACTTTGCCAAGATTTAAGTGTTTTTGCCCATCCTGCAAGACCTCCAACAGAGCCTTGAGCTCCTCTGGCATGGCTGCGATAATTCCAATCTTCATTTGACTTCTCCTTATAGGTAAATAATGGCTAAGACCAAGGCAAGCCCTAAAATCAGGAGAATTGCCAAAATCTGGTTCAACTTACTCTGGAAAACACTACGCTTTTCATTCTCAATCCGCCGACTTTTAATAATACTGGGAATAACCTCGATCCGGCTCGTCAGACTTTCTGGCTCATCGCTATGTTCAAATTCTTCAAAATCTCGGCGATCGAAATGAATCTCTTTAGTGGCTTGTTGATCCAAATACGTGTCCTTTAGCTGGTCATCGTAACCTGCTTGAGCTAGAATATCATCTGTCAGCAAGGGCTTTCGCATGGCCATTTCCTCTCATTAGTTCAAAATATTGTATGGCAATGATGGTCTTAGCATCGACAATTTCACCCGTTAAAATCGCTTGCTTAGCCTCATCCAAGGTCAAATAAAGGAGTTCTATCGTTTCATCCGCATCTTTTTCTCTCGGATTTTCAACCTTCGTTAACCCCTTAGCGACATACAAACGTAAGCGCTCATCACAAAAACCGATGGCAGAGTAAAAATCATAGAGCAACTCCAACCCTTCTGCCGTATAACCGGTTTCTTCCTCCAATTCCCTAAGAGCCGCTGCTGCCTCACTCCCTGCTTCACCGACTTCTAGTTTCCCGGCAGGAATTTCCAAACTGAGGCGTTCAATAGCCTTACGGTATTGCTTGACCAAAATAATCTTATCTTCAGGTGTTATTGCAAGGACACAGACGGCCCCTTTATGGAAGATCAGCTCGCGCTTGGCCTGGCCAAGACCATTTGGCAACTCGACATCATCCACAGCGACCGTAAAAATCTTGCCTTCAAAAATGGTCTCACGACGAATCGTTTTTTCTTCAAATTCCATTTATGTCTCCTTTGCGGTTAGGGCGCCTAACCAAGCCCCTTCCCTTAAGCATGCTCTGTCTCCGTTTCCCCAAGCAATTCCTTAGAAACGGACTTCGCTAACTCAACAAGCTTCGCACATCACTTTCTTCTTTCTAGAAAATGACAACTTTCCCTTCAGCTATTAGGGTTCTGCGCTTTAGTGATTGTTTGGGTGATGGGGTTTGGATTTGGCGTAATCTTCTTTATTGACCTGGCGACCACGCCCTAGCGCCACAGCATCATCCGGCACATCCTCCGTAATGGTTGATCCTGCTGCTACCAGAGCATTTTGCCCAATACGAACAGGAGCCACGATCGTCGCATTTGACCCTACGAAAGCATTGTCGCCAACTTCTGTTTGATACTTATTTTGACCATCGTAGTTAACAGTAATGGTTCCTGCACCAAAATTGACATGGCTTCCTACTGTTGAATTGCCAATATAGGTCAGGTGCCCTGCCTTGGTGTACTCACCAATGGTTGATCCCTTGATTTCCACAAAGTTCCCGATATGGGCTTCGCGTTTGATGATACTGCCTGGACGAATATGAGCGTAAGGTCCCATGGTAACACCATCCGCCACCTCTGCCTCTTCGATCACTGACGCTGTAATCACCGTATTTTTTCCCACAATACTATCGACGATATAGGTATTATTGGTCAGGAGGGATCCCGCACCAATTCTTGTCCGACCTTTCAAGGTTACATTAGCTTCAATAGCTACATCAGCCTCAATCTCTACATCCACATCAATATAAGTGGCGTAAGGATCAATAAAAGTCACCCCATTAACCATATGCTGGCTGTTGATTCGCTGACGCATGACCCGTTCAGCAGTGGCCAAGGCAAGACGATCATTAACCCCTAGACTTTCATTAAAATCTTTGAGCTTGAATGCACCGACCTTTTCTCCAGCCTGACGGAAGATCGAAATAACATCTGTCAGGTAGTATTCCCCTTGGGCGTTATCCGTGTTCGTTTCTTTTAAGGCCTCAAAAAGGCGCTTGTTATCAAACAAGTAAGTTCCTGTATTAATTTCAGTAATCTTTTGCTCGTAGTGATTGGCATCTTTTTGCTCCACAATTTTGATGACTTCGTCCTTATCATTGCGGATAATCCGGCCATAGCCAAAGGGATTGTCTGCCTCGGCTGTCAAGATGGTGGCCACATTCTTATGACTCACATGGTAATCAATCAGCTCCTTGAGGCTATCCCCAGTGATCAAGGGAGTATCCCCAGCAATGACTATGGTCTGACCATCAGCTTCCAGGAGTTCTGGCTCTGCCATCATGACTGCATGACCTGTTCCTAATTGTTCCGTCTGCTCGGCAAAAAAGGTTTTGTTCTCCAAGACGTCTCGGACCAATTCCCCCTTGTGTCCTACAATAGTCACAATCTTCTCAGGAGAAATCGCCTGAACGGCACGATAAACATGCTCCAACATGGAAATCCCTGCCACTTTGTGCAAGACCTTTGGCAAATCAGACTTCATGCGGGTTCCTTTACCCGCTGCGAGGATAATGGCGTAATTTGACATGTGTGTTTCTCAATTCTGTATAAAATTAGAGAGTGAGACAGAAATCGGTCATTCGTAAGAATGCGATGTCGTCCCACCTCCGCACAGCTCAAACAGTCAGGAAAGTGACTGTTTGAGGTTGGAAATTTGGGAAAGACATTTCCCTCATTCGTTAGGGCTGTAAAAGCTGATAAAATCAGCGTATTAGAGCCCACTAGCAGTGGCTCATTGGTGCTAAAGCGCCTAATGAACTGTGCAGGGGCAACTCTAAAACTGGCAAAGCCAGTGAGAGTTACTCCCAACCACTGCGTTTTGTTTAGTTCGTTATAATAAAAAAATGCAGAAACTAGAGCTTTTGCCCCAGCCTCTTGCATTATACCATAAAATAGTGAAAGTGTTAAGCTAGATCCCAATCCCGATACCGTAAAAGTGGAGATTGCCTTGTACCTGATCCATGTGAAAGGCATCGTAGGCTCGCCAAGCTTTCTTAGCTGGTTGAGTCAGCTCTGCCGCCCCTAGCCCAACTGAAACCGAAAAGCTCTTATGAAAACGCTCAAGAGCAATCAGAACTGTATTATCTGCTGTTTTGCTTTTGCGGACAACAGCTAGCACCTCATCCAGCAATTCGCGCATACGGCGGTCATCGTAAGAGTTTGGTGCCGTTGTCTCAAACTGACCTTGTAGGTCTTCCAAGAGGCGCAAAGCGTCTCGAATCACTTGTATATCTACCATGATAAACACCTCTTTCGTTAATGGATGACTTTATCATACGCCTTTGTGATAAAAAATTCAAGCAAAAAGAGGTCAAGAATGACTAACCGTTCGTACTCGTCGCCATCTCCAAGACTGCCATCACTGCTCGGCTATGGTCGAGGGAAGACTTGGCTGCGGTGGTATCTCCTGTACGTATCACCTCTTCAAAAGCCACAAACTCGGCATACATGCGGTGATGTGGACTGTTATGGTCGCTGGTCTGGCTATCCTGCCCATTGAGGGTTAGGGTGACTGATGGCATGGCGTTGGTTGCCCCATTGACCGTCAACGACCCCTTATCGCCTTGGATGGTGGAGCTGATGACCGCTGAGCTGTCTTTTGACCCGATACAGACTGCCTTGAACTGCCCGTAATCCATGGTCAGAATACCTGACGTGTCCACTCCCCGCTCCATATTTGGCAGATAGGTGGCTGACAGGGGTTTGCCAAAAAGCCCCACGACCAGATGAATGTTGTAGATATTTAAGTCACGCAGAGCCCCGCCACCCATCTCTGGGTTGAAAGCTGGAGCAATTTCCCCTCGCTTAAAGGCATCGTAGCGGGAGCTGTACTGGGAGTAGTTGCAGGTCACGATTTTGATGTCCCCCAGCTGGGCGAGCTGGTCTTTCATGTACTGGAAATTCCCCAGATACTGGTTGGTAATGGCTTCTAGCAGGAATAATTTTTTCTGCTCTGCTATTGTGACCAAATCCTCCAACTCATGCGCACGCAGGGTAAAAGGCTTCTAGCAAATGACGTGCTTGCCAGCCAGAAGCGCCTGACGGGCATAGTCGTAGTGGGTGTGATTGGGCGTGCCGATGTAGATGGTGTCAATGGCAGAGCTGGTCAAAATGTCTTCGTAGTCACTGGTCGCAAGCGGTATCCCATACTGGCTTGCCAGCTCCTGAGCAGTCGCGAGACTGCGTGGCGTGGACAAAATCCCCCCAAGCTCAATGCCCTCAATCGTCGTTAAAACAGGCAAGACCTCCTTGACAATCATGCCTGTGCCGAGTAATCCTAGTTTCATGGTGTCTCCTTTAAGTCTTATTTCTTAACTAGAATACAATAAATTTCATCCCTTTACTCGTCTGAGTCCTCAATGACAAACCAGTTACCTGAAGCCTTAAGTTGGTGCCATAGCTTATCTGGCAATTGCAACTCTGCGATCCGCTTAGGTGACAAGGTCTGATGGGGTTCCTCGCCACGTTCAATCTTACTTACCCAGTTTAAATCAGTGATCAATCCATGTCCAATAGCCATCAAATCCGCTCCCTCCGCCTTAACGTCTTGCACCGTACGTTCGTTAACGATGCCTCCTGCTACCATCAGAGAGACACGACCAGCTATCACATCTGAAAATAAACGTGTATAGGTCTTATCACTCCCCTTCGGTCGTGATTGACTCGCTCCCGCCAAGGACAAGTGAAGGTAATCAACACCTTGCTCAACAAGACGCTCTGCTAGTTCAAGCGTTTCCTCTACTTTCAGGCCAGTTGCCAGCGGCTCATCTGGCGACACACGGTACCCTAGAATAAAAGGACGAGTTGCTTCTTTAGCGATAACACGCTGAACTTCTGCAACCACAGCTAAGGGAAATCGTAAACGATTATCGAGAGTGCCGCCCCACTGGTCTTTCCTCTGATTAAAGTGAGGAGATAAGAAATTTTGAAGCAAAAAGCCATGCGCTCCATGAAGTTCAATCCCATCAAATCCAGCCATAATTGCCCGATGTGCCGCCTGACCATATTCGACAATCGTCCTCTGAATGTCTGACTCGCTCATTTCACGCGGTGTCAAGGACGGAGCGAAAGCTGTCGCTTCTGTTGTCACAGGACTGGCACTCATGATATCGTCCGTCAAACTCGGTAAAGCCTTGTTTCCTGCATGATTAATCTGTAATACAGCAACCGCACCGCCTGCCTTTATTTTTTCGGCTAATTGAGCTAATCGTGGAATAAAACGGTCATCGTAAACACCGATTTCATTCGTAAAACCAATGCCATTCTCAGAAATATGGGCACATCCTGTAATGACCATACCCACTTCCTTGCTCCTAGCAGCGTAATATGCCAGCTCTTGTTCTGATACGCTATAGTCGTCATCGCTAGACCAAGTGGTCATCGGTGCCATTACATAGGCATTCCGTAGGTTTAGTCGTCCTTTTTTCATCAATTTTTCTCCCTGATTAGTTTTTATCAACACAGTGTCAACAAAAACAATATACCACACAATAGACACAGTGTCAACAATATTGACAAATTAATTAAAAAAAAGTATGATAGATGAAAAGGAGGCACTATGGGACAAAAACGCGCACGCACCCCTCAGGAAATCGACGATAGAAAGCAGTTAATTTTAGAGCGGGCAAAAGAACTATTTTTAACGATAGACTATGCTGATCTGACTTTAGTGGCCATCGCCAAGGATCTTGAACTCTCTAGGCCAGCTGTCTACCACTACTTTCGCTCAAAAGAAGAGCTCTTTTTAGCCTTACTAAAAGAGGAGTACCTTGCTTGTGAGCAACGACTACAAGAAGCACTCCCACACCGCGTGTCTCAAGAGCAATTTTGCCAAAGCCTAGTCGACTGTGCTTTTGATAGCCCCCTCTTTATCAAGTTACTTTCCCTACATGCTTCTGCATTGGAAGCCAAACTTGGTTATGACTTCACCTATCAGTTCAAAAAAGACACCCTACCTTTTTTCAAAACTATCTATCGTCTAATTTGCCAGCAATTCCCTCAGGCTTCAGAAGCCAGTATTCGGATCTTTATGACTCAGTACAATCTTCTAATGACGACTTGCTACCAATATAGTCATATTCCAGATGATCAGCGCCAAATCATGGCTGAACTCAAACCATTTGGCGACTTACCCTTCCTTGAGGCTCGACAATTTTTTAGTCAAACACTTTACAGTCTAATAGAAAAAGTCCAGTAGTAAAAAATGAATGATAACACTTAGTTACAAAAACTATTTATCATTCATTTTTTTACTATATATTTGGAAAGTGGGATAAAACAAAATAAGTTAAAAAGAGTTCCTCTTACCAGCCTATTGCTAAGGTTTAGGTTGAGACTGGAGCAAAAGGATATTATCTCTCCATTTTTATCGTTCATGGCATAAAGCACAGTGATTGAGGCCTTCAAAACATACAAGCCTTAAAAACGGTAAAGCATGGTTTCACAACAACTCAATCCTCCACTCTGCTGATTTCATCAGCTGAGTAGTCCTCGTTTCCTAACATCTCCTCTTCGTTTTTATGATTTAGCAATTTTTGCCACTCGTCGTGCCGTGATGAGGGGGATCACGATACAAGGGAATACCTTAACATTAAGTAACTTCCTAAAAAGAGTTTTGAAGCAGCTGTTTTGTTGAAAACAATATAGCCCTCCGCTCATAATGCTCGTCACCAAGCTTTTTGGCTCAAGCGGTCAGAAGAGAGTATAGCAGTATCCAAACACGGTTGCGAGAAGGAATGGCTTGTGCCACCACTTCCTCGCATCAGCCGACAAAATTAGGCGCTATACGTCTCCCTAATACTTTGCATCATCTGGGTCTGCTGAATCTTTTATATTAAGCTTATGACAAATGTCATATGGTTCTTATGACATCTGGAACTGCCACTAAGGCGAACAAAGGAGTATCCTAGACTTATCGAAAAGAAAGGACAGCAGAGACATGAAAAAATTTATCCTATGGATTCTCATCCTAATCGTCATTGGAAATATCCTTCGCCTAGGCATTACGCGTCAAGAAATGAGCCCCGCGCAGCCTTTAGTATGGTTACTCGGAACGATCTGGTTTATCCTGTTTGCCATCTATGAGTTAGTTCCGCTGGTTGTAAACTGGCTAGAAGAAAGAAGGGGGACTCGCTATGACCAAAGTCATTGAAGTGAAGAATCTTGGAAAGACTATCAAAGGGAAGTCCATTTTATCAGATCTAAATTTTGATGTTTATCAAGGAGACTGTGTTGCTTTAATTGGCCCAAACGGAGCTGGGAAGACGACTTTGATGTCTTGTTTACTGGGAGATAAATTGGCTAGTCAAGGCACAATCACCATCCAGGGACTACCTGTCCGTCACCCAACGTTACGGACACAGATGGCAGTCTTGTCACAGGAAAATCGCGTACCAGGAAATCTCAAGGTGCAGGAATTACTGGACTTTTTTAAGTCGGTTGCTCATCAGCCTTTGTCAGATGGTGTGATTGACGCTTATTTACAGTTTTCTCCGGAACAGAAAAAGCAGTTGGCTGATAAATTATCCGGTGGACAAAAGCGGCTATTGTCTTTTGTTCTCTGCTTGATTGGGCAACCTAGCATTATCTTTTTAGATGAACCGACAGCAGGGATGGATACCTCGACGCGTCAGCGGTTTTGGGAAATCATCTCCCAGCTTAAATCAGCAGGTCGTACCATTATCTATTCTTCGCACTATATTGAAGAAGTCGAGCATACCGCAGAGCGCATTTTGGTTTTGCATCAGGGAAAACTTTTGAAAGACACGACACCATTTGCCATGCGGCGGGAAGACAATGAAAAGGAAGTGACCTTGTCAAAAGACTACCTAGATGTCGTTCGCGAATTACCAATCCTTTATGATGTCGAAATCAAAACCGATGTTATTCGCTTTATGACAAAGGACATTGATAAGTTATGGGATATTTTGCAAGAGCATGGTTGTAGAATTACTGATATTGAGGTGCAAAATAAAACCTTGCTCCATACCCTATTTGACAAGACACAGGAGGACGAACAATGAAAGCCTTATTAAGAATCGAATGGATAAAAACTTGGCGAGAATGGCCTAACTTTATCATGGCAATTGGGATGCCTGTTGGCTTCTTTCTTTTCTACTCTGGCATGCCAATGTCTAATAGTCCTGAGGGGCAAAGAGCTATTGTCCAGTCCTTCATGCTAACCATGACAGCTTTCTCCATGTCTAGTTTCGGCTTTTTTACCTTCCCTTTTATGTTAGTTGAAGATCAGAGGGAAAATTGGCTGACTTATATTGAACATTCTAGCCTTCCTATCTGGAAATATTACCTGTCTAAAATTGCCCGTGTCCTCTTGAATTTCACCATTTCAATCCTTGTGACCTTTTTAATTGGTGCTTTTTTCCGCGATGTGACCATGCCTGCTGAACGCTGGATTGGGTCTGTCGGTCTACTCCTATTTGGAAGTTTAATTTTTCTCTCCTTTGGTCTTCTAATCGCTCAGATTCCATCCACACAGACCATGTCCATTGTGGCTAATATTGCCTTTCTTGGACTTGCGATTATCGGCGGGTCTTGGATGCCTATTGAGACCTTTCCAGACTGGATGCAGACTATTTCCAAATGGACACCAATGTATCATGTCAATCAGCTAGTAGTCCAATTCGCAGCAACTGGTGATGTCTTGTGGAAATCCTTCCTCAGTATCATCGCCTATGCTATAATAATAACAGGTATTGCACTGATGATTAAAAACAAAACTGAGGTGAAATAATGTTTCGCTCTTTCAAACAAACCGACCCCCTTTATTATGTGGGGTTGGTCTTTCTGATTTTTCCACTGGGTGGAATTGCTTGGTTTGGTTATCCTATGTGGACGCTTGGCCCGTCTATTCTTTTTGGATTTGCCTACATGGCTATCATCCATATCAAAAATGATTATCCAAAAATTATCGCTTTCCTCTGGTTTTACCTGTTAGGTTATATTGTCTGGATGTCCTGTTTTATTGAAGGGTCCATGATGTGGTTTTTGTTCTTTCTCGTCAATCTCTTAGTCTGGAGATTTGGAGATTCACTAAAAAGTTATCGCTTTATCTCCTTTATGCTGGGAATTATAATAGTGACGATTGTGGGCTTCATTCGTTCAACGTCAACGTTTAATAAAGTCTACTTCTTTCTGATTGCGATTTTCATCTTAGCTATGTTTTATACCCAATATCAAAGTCAAGTTGAAGAAGAAATGAAACAGGAACTCTACAAGCAAAATGAAACCATCAATCTCCTTGCTGCTGAAAACGAGCGCAACCGTATCGGTCGTGATTTGCACGATACGCTAGGGCATACCTTTGCCATGCTCAGCGTCAAAACAGAGCTCGCTTTAAAACAGCTGGATAAGGAAAACCTAACAGCTGTGCAAAAGGAACTTCAAGACATCAACCAGATCAGCAAGACTTCCATGAAGGAGGTCCGTGAGCTCATCAACAACCTCAAATTTAGGACGGTTACTGAAGAGTTGTCAGCCATCCAGGAGATGTTTGCCTTGTCTGGTGTGACCTTGACGATTGCCAATGACCTGATAACCGACCAGTTATCGCCAGTCATCCAGTCCACCATGACCATGATTTTACGGGAGTTGGCAACCAATATCATCAAGCATGCAGGCGCCAGCTCTTGTCAGATTCAGCTCTATCGCGAAAAAGGGCTTGTGATTGAGGTGATCGATGATGGCTGTGGTTTTGCTCATTTAACAGGTCAGGAATTGCATTCTATCCGAGAGCGTCTGCAGTTAGTTAAGGGAACGGTTGAGATTGTCTCCCAGAGTCAGCCAACCCATATCCGTGTCACCTTAGAAGAAGGGAGTACTTCACTATGAAACTTTTAGTTGCTGAAGATCAATCCATGTTGCGCGATGCCATGTGCCAACTGTTACTGATGGAAGATGATGTCGATGAGATTTTTCAAGCTAGCAATGGTGCAGACGCGATAGAACTGTTGCAAAAGAAAACTGTCGATGTGGCCATTTTAGATGTTGAGATGCCAGAAAAGACGGGCCTTGATGTCTTGGAATGGGTGCGGGCTAATCAGGCTATTAAAGTGATCATTGTGACCACCTTTAAGCGTCCGGGTTATTTTGAACGAGCCATTAAACTTGGCGTCGATGCCTATGTGCTTAAGGAGCGCTCTGTTTCAGACTTAATGGCCACTATCCATAAGGTCCTAGACGGTCAAAAAGAATACTCGCCTGAACTGATGGAGGGGATTTTTCACCACTCCAATCCGCTGACCGAGCAAGAAAGCAAGTTACTCAGCTTGATTGCCCAAGGCTTGTCCAACAAGGAAATTGCCCAGAAACTTTTTCTGTCCGAAGGAACGGTCCGCAACTATGTGACCAATATCCTTGGCAAGTTGGCTGCTGATAACCGGACTGAGGCGGTAAAAGTTGCACAGGAAAATGGCTGGATTTAAAAAGAGGCTGGGCAAAAACTAGTTTCAGAATAGACAAAAACGAGCATTTCCGCAGTTGGAGATGCTCGTTTTCCCATGTCATGGTTTATAATT
>NZ_JBEPLO010000043.1:0-11006 GCF_040545225.1 Streptococcus rupicaprae
GGACGGAACCGGTCTTAGGATCTGGAGTCGGTGCTGGTGTTTCAACCTTCTTATAGATATAAGTAACGGTCTTCTCACCCTCTTCAACTGTACCAGTTGATGGAGCTCCGGTCTCATCTACCTTCACCAGAACATAACCTGGGAACTCTTTCGGAGTTGTTGAATAGTTGGAGCCTACTTCGCCATCACGAACCACGTCGCTTGGGCCTTCAAGAACAGTACCATCTTCTGTGATGTAACGAACAAGGACGGAACCTTTCGGCTTAACCACTTCCTTGTACTCGTAAGTGATAGTTTGCACTTCTTCTGTTACGCTACCTGTGCTTGGAGCGTCTCCCTCATTCTCACGGGTACGAACCAATTCATAGGTCTTGCCATCTTTCTCGATGGTAGCTGGTGGTGTGTCGGTGTAGTTCTCACCTACTGGGCTGTCGGCTGGTTTAACAGACTTGTCATCTGCGATTTCAGTTTCTGTCCCTTCGATAACGTAGCGAGCGTCTACTTGACCGCCTGGCTTAACCACTTCCTTGTACTCGTAGGTGATGGTTTGCGCTTCTTCTGTTACGCTACCTGTGCTTGGAGCGTCTCCCTCATTCTCACGGGTGCGAACCAATTCATAGGTCTTGCCATCTTTCTCGATGGTAACTGGTGGCGTGTCGGTGTAGTTCTCACCTACTGGGCTGTCGGCTGGTTTAACAGACTTGTCATCTGCGATTTCAGTTTCTGTCCCTTCGATAACGTAGCGAGCGTCTACTTGACCGCCTGGCTTAACCACTTCCTTGTACTCGTAAGTGATGGTTTGCACTTCTTCTGTTACGCTACCTGTGCTTGGAGCGTCTCCCTCATTCTCTCGGGTACGAACCAATTCATAGGTCTTGCCATCTTTCTCGATGGTAGCTGGTGGCGTGTCGGTGTAGTTCTCACCTACTGGGCTGTCGGCTGGTTTAACAGACTTGTCATCTGCGATTTCAGTTTCTGTCCCTTCGATAACGTAGCGAGCGTCTACTTGACCGCCTGGCTTGACTTCTTCGTAAACATAGGTTACCTTTTTCGTTTTGCCACTTTCGATAGAACCTGTTGGGGCATCCGTTCCAAAATCAAGGTTTGTCGTCGCAAGGCTACCATCGGCATTTACTGTACCGACCGGCACAGTTGTTTCTTTTGCAACTAGCTTGTAAGTTTTACCATCCTTAGTAATGACTGACGGACGCTCTTTTGTCTGTTCAGACGATACTTCACCAGTGTCAGCTGTTGTATCATATGCAGTACCTGATGGCTGATTATCAGTATCCTTAAAGGTTGTTCCGATGACATTTCCTTCTGTATCAACATACTGCACTTCAACAGAGCCTGGAAGCTGATTTGGTAAGCGGAAGGAAACACGGAACAAGTCAGAGTTGTCAATAGTTCCAACAGGTGTATAGTTATCGCTCCAATGCTTGTTCAAGCCGTTGATACCATCTGAAAGGTAAATATCATTCCTAAAATAATCTGAACCAGTGTTGTACTGAGCAGATGAGAAGGCTGAATAAGGAATAGCCTGGTGGCTTAGTTTAAAAGTAACGCTAGTAAAGGTTCCCTTCAATCGAACAGAACCTGTCCCTGCTGGAGCAAAATTTGGTGAGACATTAGTCCCATCTCCAAAATTGGGCTCAGGAATTGAAAAGGCATCGGTATTTTTTTCATTGACTTGGATGACTGTACTTGATACTGAGAGGTTGGCCCCCTCACTAGCTTTTTCCAACGTCACTCCTCTTGTCAAGAGGGTCATGACCGTGTTGTTAAAGGAACCTCTTCCACTCCCTTGGGAGTTCCCCCCAATACCTGAAAGATCTAGAATCGGATCTGTAACAGGCTGATCAAAGGTAAAGGTAATTTCAGCAGTATCATGTACACCATTAAAGTTGTATTTGTTAGTCCAAGCACCACCACCACCTTCTGATGGAGAAGGTTGAACAAAAATGCCTAAAGCCGGCATTTGGCTTGGAGTTGGGTTCCCAACGAACATGTCTGACGTTGCACGATAGCGTGCCTGGTTAGTTCCATCTACCAAGTAAGCTGTCCCCTCAGGTGAAGTGTTGATCATCCCGATACTGGCAGTCACACCGACAGATTTCCCATCTTCCGTGGTAATGGTTGTTTGGGCAGATGAATAGGCTGCCCCTCTATCTTCCGGAAAAACATAGCCTGTATTGATATTGCCGGAGAGATTCCAGACGCTACTTAGGGCATAGGTTTCTTCCGCAGCATAGACTACAGAAGGGAGCAATCCCAATCCAGGGGCTACATAGGCGACACTTGCAAACAAAGCTGCTCCAATCGTAACAGAAGCAAGGCCTTGTTTAAATTTTCTGAGTGAGAAGTACTCACGTTTTTCATAATGTTTTGCTTGTTTGTTCTTCATTTAGTTCCATTTCTCCGTTATTGGTTAGAACCAATTTAATTAAATATGGTTGCTGATTTGGTCAACCATAGCCGACGAGTTGTTATCAATTATTATAGAAGAAGCCACCTCTTTCCTACTTATATGATAAATAAATACATTCGGATTATACCATTTTTAAAAATGAAACAATGGACTAATTTAATTAAATTATCCAAAAATATTAATTTTTTCAATTTTAATATATTAATATTACAAATGAAATTATTTGAACTAGCATACTTTTATGGTCATCACGATCGTAAAATAATTCAATTAAATCATGACCACCCGTCTAACGGGTGGTTTAACAGGGGCTATAAGCCCATATCACCAGCCAGCGTCTATGCTGCTCTCTTTCACTTTGTTCAAGCCTAACCGCTTTTGACTCGTCACTCGCCTCTTAAAGAGGCGTTAGTATTACTTGCCATTATCCCTAAAGGGATCTTCGTATTCTTTCACACTCAATTTATCAAGTGCGATGTCATGTTTCTCTTGCTCCTGTATCTATTTTTTAATCGTGGCTTCGTTAAGTCCTACTGTGCTTACATAATAACCCTCTGCCCAAAAATGGCGATTGCCAAATTTATATTTCAAATTGGCGGGTTTATCAAACATCATAAGAGCACTCTTACCTTTTAAATAGCCCATGAAACTGGAAACGCTGATTCTTGGTGGAATACTAACTAGCATGTGAACATGATCTGGCATTAAATGTCCTTCTATAATTTCAACACCTTTATAGCTACATAAACGGCGGAATAGCTCTCCTAAACTGCTTCGATATTGATTATAGATGACTTTTCGTCTATACTTAGGGGTGAACACAATGTGATATTTACAATTCCACTTTGTGTGTGATAAACGATGTGCTTTTTGAGCCCCTCAACTTTTTTATTTTTAGGTTTCGGCAAAAATCATCCACTGGATAATTTTTCTCCTCCTTTCGCTCTACAATAGGCTTGAACACCTTTATTGTATCGCGTTTGGAGTTTTTTTGGGTATAACCTGCGATGCGCACCCGCATAGCGGGTGGTTTATTGGTCACGCACCTGCGGAGCGAAACGGACTAAAGTCACATAAAAAAGATTGAAGACCTTGTCTCTCTAAACAGGTCTTCAATCCTTTCAATTGGTATTTTGCTATCTCACTCAAAAAACTGATAATAATCTTGCAAGGCCATCTGGGCCTTTTCTTGAGCAGTCAGGTCCTGCATAATCTGACCATCTTTCATCACAATCAAGCGGTTGCCGTACTGGAGCGCGTCTTCCATGCGATGGGTAATCATCAGGGCAGTCAGCCGCTCTTCTTTGACGAAGCGATCGGTCAAGGTCATCAGTGCCTGACTGGTCTTGGGGTCCAGAGCCGCAGTGTGCTCATCCAGAAGCAGTAAGTCCGGACGCTTCAGGGTAGCCATCAGGAGGCTGAGCGCTTGACGCTGACCTCCTGATAAGAGCCCTGTCGGGGTCTCTAAGTGTTTTTCTAGCCCATTGCCCGTCTTAGCTAAGAGCTCCGTAAAGGCAGCGCTGTGACTGGCCAAGCGACGGGAGACGAGCCCGCGTTTCTCGCCTCGATGCTGAGCGATTAGAAGGTTTTCTCCAACTGTCATCCGGGGTGCTGTGCCCATTTTAGGGTCCTGAAAGACCCTTGATAGGTACTTGGCCCGCTTCTCGGCTGGCCAGTTGGTCACGTCCTCTCCTAAGATGCGGACTTGGCCACTGCTTAAGGGCAGGGTCCCAGCAATCGTGTTAAAGAGGGTCGATTTACCAGCACCATTTCCCCCTAAAATGGTAATAAAATCCTGTTCGTGAATGGTCAAATTGACGCCATCCAGGATAACCTTTTGTTCCTCAAAGCCATTGTTCACCAGTTTGGTTGCATTGATTAATTCGACTACTGCTGTCATCTGGTAAGCCTCACTCCCTTAAAGAATTTTGCCTTGAGTTCAGGAATAACGAGACAGATTCCCAAAATAAGAGCCGAATAAATCCTCATGTAGCTGGTATTGAAACCGAGACGAATGACTGTCCAAAAGAGGAATTGATAGGCGATGGCGCCGACTGCAATGGTGATCAAACGTTCCAGCAATGTCAGATTGTTAAACATAACTTCGCCGATGATGAGACTCGCTAGGCCGATCACGATAATCCCGATGCCACGAGACACATCTGCACTGCCTTCTTGCTGGGCAACCAAGGCACCAGCAAGAGCCACGATCCCGTTGGACAAGACAAGCCCCATCAGCTCCATCTTGTCGGTATTAATGCCAAAGGATTTAGCCATGTCGCGGTTATCTCCTGTCGCAATATAGGCCTGACCCAGACGGGTATCCAAGAAAGTAATCATAAAGCCGATCACCAGAATCAGCACCAAAAGACCCAGAACCAATTCATTGGCGGTAGAGGAAAAGGGCAGACTATCCTGTAGGACGGGATAGTTGAGCAAGCCCAAGTTAGCCCTGCCCATCACCATCAAAATGATGGAATGGCAAGACGAGGTTACCAAAATCCCTGACAAGAGGGTGGGGATCTTCCCCTTGGTATAAAGCAAGCCAGATACCAAGCCAGCTAGACAGCCAGCCAAGATAGCAGCCCCAGTCGCCAGCAAGGGGCTAACCCCCTTGGTGATCAGGGTCACCGCTACTGCTCCGCCAAGCGGAAAAGAGCCTTCGATGGTCATATCTGGAAAATTGAGGATCCGAAAGGTCATGAAAATTCCCAGACCTAGGACGGCCCACAAAAGGCCTTGTGAAATGATTGACAGCATTGTTTTTCTCTCTTATAAAGATATCTTACTCAATGACAGTTGCCGCTTTTTCAAGCAGACTATCTGGAATGGTTAAGCCCAATTCCTTGGCCACTTTTTGGTTAACAACAACGGTCCCTTGGCTAAAGATCTCAACAGGTGTTGTAGCAGGGTCTGCCCCATCAAGGATACTTGCTACCATCTTACCTGTCGCAACCCCTAGGTCAAACTGACTCAGCGTTACAGAAGCGATTCCTCCCTGCTCCACCATGGTCTCAACCGAGGTATAAACTGGTTTTTGAGCTTCCTTGGCTGCGGAGATCACCGCTGGAAAGGCTGAGGCAATGGTATTGTCTGTCGGGGTCCATACCACGTCTACTTTAGGTAACATGGCTGCTACTGTCGTATTGATTTCATTGGTTGATGGAACTGCGTAAGGAACAACGGTATAGCCTGCCTTCTCAGCAGCTTGGGTGAAGGCTTCCACCTGCGAAAGTGAATTGTCCTCACTGCTAGAGTACAAGATACCGATTGTCTTGGCTTCTGGTGTGATGGCTTGGATCAATTCCACCGTATCTGCCACCGGTGTCGCATCGGATACGCCGGTGATATTGCCACCTGGTTTTTTCAAGTCACTGACCAAATTTGCCCCAACAGGATCTGTTACAGCTCCCATGATAACTGGGATGTCCTTGGTGGCATTAGCAAGCCCTTGGGCTGCTGGTGTCGCAATCCCGATCAGAGCTGCATTATTATCTGCAGCCAGCTTCTCACTCATTTTTTGAATCTGGTTCTGGTCTGCCTCTGCGTTCATGAAGTTGATGGTTAAATTAGCATCTTTTTCATAACCCCCTTCTGCTAAACCAGCCTCAATCCCACGGTAGATCTCATCCAGGGATTCGTGGGTGACGAACTGCAAAACGCCTATGGAAACCTTGTCGCCAGCCTTAGCAGGTGTTTCCTGCTCATTTTTAGACTGACCAGATAAGCCCAGGTACGCAATAACTACGATAACTAAGGCTGCTAAAACAGCCAGTAATTTCTTGTTTTTCATGTTGATCTCCTATTCTTTTTCTAAGTAATCAGCGATAGCCGCAACATCCTTGTCCCCACGGCCGGATAGGTTAACAACGATAATTTTTTCTTTTTCCAATTTTGGAGCCAGGTAAATGGCTTGAGCCAGAGCATGGGAACTCTCAATAGCAGGAATAATGCCTTCTGTTTTGGATAGCAAGAGCAAGGCATCAACAGCTTCTTGGTCTGTCGCTGCGCGATAGTCCACACGGCCACTTTCCTTTAGAAAAGCATGTTCCGGACCAACCCCTGGATAATCTAAACCAGCTGAAATAGAATAAACCGGCGAAACGGAACCATCTTCCTCGAACAAGGAAATTGTCTTCATGCCGTCCACAATCCCAACCTGTCCCTTGGTCATAGTCGCCGCATGAAGGTCGGTTTCTAAGCCCTTACCGGCAGCCTCCACCCCAATGAGTTGGACTTCCTTATCCGCCAAATAAGCTGAGAAGGCTCCGATAGCATTAGAACCGCCACCTACACAGGCAATCACCGCGTCAGGGAGACGTCCTTCCTTGTCTAAGATTTGTTGACGCGATTCCTGAGAGATGATTTTTTGAAACTCATGGACAATGCTCGGGTAGGGATGAGGACCTACAGCTGACCCTAAAACATAGAAGGCATCCAAATCAGCCATCCAGGCTCCAAAAGCAGCATCAACAGCATCCTTAAGGGTTTGAGTGCCAGTTTCAACAGCATGCACAGTAGCCCCCATCATCTCCATCCGAAAAACATTGAGCGCTTGGCGTTTGGTATCCTCTGCCCCCATATAGATATCACAAGCCATGCCAAATTTAGCAGCAGCTGCGGCAGTCGCAACACCGTGCTGACCAGCACCTGTTTCAGCGATGACACGGGTTTTCCCCATCCGTTTGGCGAGAAGAATCTGGCCTAACACATTATTAAGCTTATGGGAGCCTAAGTGGTTTAAGTCCTCGCGTTTGAGGTAAATCTTAGCACCACCCAAATGTTTAGTGAGACTTTCTGCAAAGTAGAGCGGTGTTTCACGCCCGGAATAATCCTTTAGGTAATGGCGGTATTCTGTCAAAAACTCTGGATCCTCTCGATAGGTCTCAAAAACAGCCTCCAACTGATCCAGCAATACCTGAATAGGCTCTGGAACAAAGCTCCCGCCAAATTCGCCAAAATAACCTTTTTTGTGATCTGTCATCCTATACCTCTTTTCTATTTTCCATGCAGATTCTCTCACAAACCTGCGCCTAAGACCTGCTAAATTCGTCCCGTTTGCCTCAATAAGCTGGTACCATTCTTACTTGAAGACAAGCAAAAGCCCTCACTCTCCCTAAGGGAAAGTGAGGGCGAATAGGTCCGCGGTGCCACCTCAATTGATGGAATATATCTAGAGTCATCCATCATCTCTGACTTGTCAAACAACAAGCTGCACGGTAAGGGGTGCGCACCGAATTCCTATGTGTTAGAATTCATTATGAGATATCAGCCCAATGTTCATCCCTAGGTGCTACTTGTTCGCAATACCCACAAGCTCCCTGAAAACCTCTAAAGATTACTTTTCTGATATAGTTAGCATTATACGCCAGCTTTTTAGCTTTGTCAAGAATTATTTGAAATTTTTTTCTAAAGGCAAACCGACCTTAACTAGGATGCTACCAAGCACTGACTGTCAACGGTCTCTAACTCTCTAAAAAGGTGCAATTACTCGGCCAATTGGCGGGCTAATTCGTCTTTGATGGTCAAACCTTCTTTTTCCAGGCGAGAAATAGTTTCTGCAAACTGTGGCAGGTGCTTTTTATGAGCCAAGAATAGTTCATCCATGACACGCTTGGCGGTAGCGCCCGATGGAATTAACGGATTGATGGTAAAGGCTTGTAGGGCTGTTCCGTAGTCACCGGTCACAGCAGCTTCAATAGTCAAAAGCTCCATGGCCTTCATGACCTGTAGCCAGCCTTTTTCAGCAGTCGGGAGTGGTCCAAAGGCAACATTTCTGGCCCCTTGGGCACCGATTTGCGCCGTCACTTCCACTACGCAGTCTGCTGGTAGGTCTGGCACTGCTCCGTCGTTCTTGGTCGACACAACAATCTCGGTATTCTTATTGGCATAGATGGAAGCGATGGTTTCACAGGCTGCATCTGAATAATAGGCACCGCCACGTTCAGAAAGCTGTTTTGGTTTGTAGTTGAGTTCTGGATCCTTGTAAAGTTCAAAGAGTTCCTGTTCAAGGGCCTTGACCTGCTGGGCACGGGTACCTACTGTCTTAAATTCTTCCAGCCCATGGTTCAACATTTCTTCAGCACGGTAGTAGTAACGATGGTAGCCACATGGAATCATCTTCATCTGCTTCAGCTGGGTTTTGTAGAATGGAATATCATGAATGTTGGCTGGCAAGGACTCATTTTCTTCATAAAGCTTGTCAATCAAGGCCTCGGTGATATCATTGCCTTTTTTATCTGCTACCTTGTGCCAATGGAAGTGGTTGACCCCAGCAAACTTGTAAATCAAGTCATCACGCTCGACGCCTAGAAGCTCAGCCTCGCCCATACAAGCTGTCACGGGTACATTACAAAGGCCAATCACACGGTCCCACTTGCCGTAGCGGACAACAGCTTCAGTCACCATACCGCTCGGATTGGCAAAGTTAATCAACCAAGCCTTGGGACAATGACGCTTCATGTCTTCCACCACTTCAAGGATAATTGGAATGGTCCGAAAGGCCTTGAACATGCCTCCAGCACCATTGGTCTCCTGTCCCAGCAATCCATAAGAGAAGGGAATACGCTCGTCTTTGATACGGGCATTGAGCTGACCTACGCGGAACTGAGTGGTCACAAAGTCTGCATCCTTCAATGCTTCCTCACGGTCAAGGGTCGTGTATACCTTGACATCATAAGGCGATGCATCCCACATGCGCTGGGCCATAGCTCCGACAATTTCCTGCTTTTCACGCCCTTCTTCAACGTCAACCAACCAAATTTCACGAATGGGCAGCTCTTCGTAACGCTTGATAAAGCCTTCCATCAACTCTGGTGTGTAGCTACTTCCACCACCTATGGTTGCAATTTTAACACCATTTGCCATTAGAATCTCCTTTTTTTCCCTTTTTCTTTTTATTGTAAGCCATTACAAGATTAAGCACAAGATAAGATAAGCGTTTTCAAACGGTGTTGGCAAACTTGTTCCGAAAGACGGTTTGACTTGTAAACAATGTTCGCAAAACTGTTTGCACTATTGACAATTTTTCCTAATCTGGATATGATAGCAATGAGGTAAACCTATGTTAATCAAAGAAAAATTAGAAACCTTTCGCTTCTCACCAGCAGAAGAAACTGTTGCCAGCTTTCTTCTAACGTCACCCGAACAGATCGAGCACCAATCCATTCATAAATTAGCCAAGACCAATTTTACCCAGCCTTCAACACTGGTCCGCCTAGCCAAAAAACTAGGGTTCAAGGGATGGTCGGACTTCAAGAAGGCCTATCTGGAAGAATGGCACTACCTACAACGGCATTTTGTCAGTCTCGATCCCAATCTTCCATTTTCTGCCACAGATAGCCTAATCACCATCAGCAACAAACTTATTGGCCTGTCACATGCGACACTGGATGATATGCAAGACCTTTTGGATCACCATGCATTGAATCTTGCCCAGCAATTGCTCCTAGAGGCCAAGCACCTTGCAATTTTTGCTCAGAGTGGCAATCTCCTCATTGCCCAAGATTTTGCCCTCAAGATGAACCGAATCGGCCGGCAGGTTAGTTTGGCTAATTTAGCTGGTGAGGAACGCTACCATGCGCTCAATCTGCCACCAGACAGTTGCGCTATTCTGATCTCCTATTCGGGTGAGAATTCGACCTTGATTGCTATTCAGAAAATCTTAAAAAAACGCGGCATTCCATCTATCGCTATCACCAGCATCGGCGATTCTAAACTGGCTCAGGCCGCCCAGGTGCATCTTCCAATGACCACTCGCGAAAAATTTTACTCCAAAATCGGTAACTTCACCACCAATCTTTCCATCATCATCCTGCTAGATATCCTCTATGCGCTGGTCTTCGCAGACAATTACTCCAACAACCTTAAGCACCTCATCCAGTCTGGCAAGATTATTGACCACAGAAAGAGTCATAGCCAGATTATGCAGGAAGGGGAAGGGGAATCTAATGAATAAGTACGGTTCTCCAGAGCCAGCAATAACCAATCATAACCACCCGTCTAACGGGTGGTTTAACAGGGGCTATAAGCCCATATCACCAGCCAGCGTCTATGCTGCTCTCTTTCACTTTGTTCAAGCCTAACCGCTTTTGACTCGTCACTCGCCTCTTAAAGAGGCGTTAGTATTACTTGCCATTATCCCTAAAGGGATCTTCGTATTCTTTCACACTCAATTTATCAAGTGCGATGTCATGTTTCTCTTGCTCCTGTATCTATTTTTTAATCGTGGCTTCGTTAAGTCCTACTGTGCTTACATAATAACCCTCTGCCCAAAAATGGCGATTGCCAAATTTATATTTCAAATTGGCGTGTTTATCAAACATCATAAGAGCACTCTTACCTTTTAAATAGCCCATGAAACTGGAAACGCTGATTCTTGGTGGAAGACTAACTAGCATGTGAACATGATCTGGCATTAAATGTCCTTCTATAATTTCAACACCTTTATAGCTACATAAACGGCGGAATAGCTCACCTAAACTCACGCCAAACGCATGAAGAAAATTTTGTTTTCAGAAAGCTAGATTCATAATGACAAAATCAATCAAAGTAGTAGACTATAGATGAGGTGACTACG
>NZ_JBEPLO010000044.1:0-8957 GCF_040545225.1 Streptococcus rupicaprae
TGAGAGATGGATCAATCATTACCCCAAACGACTACTAAACTACAAGACGCCTAGAGAAGTTTTAACAACTGGCTAACTTGGACTTGAAATTTGGCAGAGCGAAAGGAGGAGAAAAATTATCCAGTGGATGATTTTTGCCGAAACCTAAAAATAAAAAAGTTGAGGGACTCAAAAAGCACATCGTTTATCACACACAAAGTGGCTGTGTTCTACCACATAGTGTTTACCCCTAAGTATAGACGAAAAGTCATCTATAATCAATATCGAAGCAGTTTAGGAGAGATATTCCGCCGTTTATGTAGTTATAAAGGTGTTGAAATTATAGAAGGACATTTAATGCCAGATCATGTACATATGCTAGTAAGTATTCCTCCAAGAATTAGCATTTCAAGTTTCATGGGATATTTAGAAGGTAAAAGTGCACTTATGATGTTTGACAAACACGCTAATCTCAAATATAAATTTTGGAATCGCCATTTTTGGGCAGAGGGTTATTATGTGAGCACAGTCGGACTTAATGAAGCCACCATAAAGAAATATATTCAAGAACAAAGAAATTATCCAGTGGATGATTTCTTCAGGAGCTTAGAAATAGAAGAGCGAGTTAACATGATGTCGCACTTGATAAACTGAGTGTGAAAGAATATGAAGATCCCTTTAGGGATAGTGGCAAGTAGTACTAACGCCTCTTTAAGAGGCCAGTGACGAGTCAAAAGCAGTTGGGCTTGAACAACGTGAAAGAGAGCAGCATAGGCGCTGGCTGGTGTTATGGGCTTATAGCCCCTGTTCAAACCACCCGTTTTCACGGGTGGTTATGACTTGATAGGACCTCACCTTGGCAGAAAAAGAGGTCCAGAGCTAGTGTCCCTATTTAGAGGGTTTGGCATATGCACGACAGCGAGCTGAAATAGATACTGACGCCCTAGCAAGCAGTACAAATGTAAACTGGGCAGTTGAAGCGCTGAGCCTAGAAGCAAGAAGGTCTATATTCTTTGAAAATTATATATAGCCCTTGTCTATTCGCTTCAGTGAAACCAGTTCTCTTATCAACTTTTTTCCTAGACTAGATTGATTTTCTGGGAGTATTAGAAAAAGAAAATTTGAGTTCCCAGGCAAGGCTTATAATCAAAAACCTAGCACCAAGTCGTGTCTCAACTTAGTGCTAGGTTTTTTAGGATATCATTATTTTAGGGCTGACCATATTTTCTTAGTCTAAGAGGCCGCGCTCACGGTACCAGTCGTCTGGGTGCCAATGCCACTCCGTGCCGAAGGCTTCTAGGAGGTCGAAGGCAGCTTCTGGCCCCATACTGCCAGCAGGATAGGTGTGTAGGGGCACTTGATCGTTTTTCCAAAGATCGATGACACGGTCGATTAGGCGCCAGCTTGCCTTAACTTCACGCCAGTGGCTGAAGTTGGTCGAGTCGCCATTTAAGGCATCAAACATGAGTTTTTCATAGGCTTCTGGCGAGTTGACCAGGTTTTCAGCGCTGTGGCGGAATTTAAGGTCAACAGGCGTCACCTTAAAGTCTGTTCCGAGTTCCTTACCGTTGATGTGGAGAGAGAAGCCTTCAGTCGGCTGGATATAGATGGTCAAAACGTTGCGATCGAAGGCCTGACCAAAGATATTATCTGTTTCCTTAAAGATAATATTAACCCGGGTTCCTTTCTCGGTCATGCGCTTCCCAGTACGGAAAAAGAAGGGAACGTCTTTGAAACGCTCGGTATCAACAAAGAACGTCCCTGCAGCAAAGGTTTCTGTTTGGGAGTTCTCAGCAATATTTGGCTCGTCCAGGTAACCTATAAAGTCCTCATGATTGATGCTACCAGCGGTGTATTGGCCACGGACAAAATGTTGTTTGAGGCTTTCTTCGTCTTCCAGGCGTAGATTTTCAAAGACCTTGATTTTTTCTTTACGGATATCAGTCTCATCAAAGGAAGCTGGCTTATCCATGGCAAGGATAGAGAGGAGCTGGAGGGTATGGTTTTGGACCATATCCTTAAGAGCCCCAGAAGTATCGTAATAGCCCGCCCGATCTTCCACGCCGATGCTTTCAGAGAAGGTGATTTGAACATTGTCAATGTACTGGTTGCTCCAGATTTGCTCAAAGATTGGGTTGGCAAAGCGGACCGCAAAGATATTTTGCACCATTTCCTTGCCCAGATAATGGTCAATTCGGTAAATCTGGTCTTCATCAAAGGCTTCTGCCAAATCTTGGTTGAGTTGCTCAGCTGTTTCGAGGTCTGTCCCGAAGGGCTTCTCAATAATCAAGCGCTCAAAACCTTGGCCATCAACGATTCCTTCAGATTTGAGGTGTTTGGCAATGGTTCCAAAGAATTCGGGAGCCATGGACAAGAAGAAAATCTTGTTGTGATCGGTTTGATACTTTTGCCGCAATTCATCCTGGAGCTCTTTGAGGGCCTGGTAATGCTCTGTATCGTTGACATCGTGGCTTTGATAGTAGAAGTGGCTGGCAAATTCGCTAGCCTGTCTTGGGCTATCAGCCAGATCAGAAATTGACTCGATCACCACTTCCTCAAAGTAGTCCTTGGACCAAGGCCTTCTAGCGGTTCCAATAACGGCAAAATTCTCTGTCAGGTGGCCCGATCTGTAGAGCCTAAAAAGCGCTGGGTAAAGTTTGCGTTTGGCCAAATCGCCACTAGCACCGAAAAAAGTAAATAATACATTTGCTGGCATAAGGATCTTCCATTTCTAAACTGCTATGTCATGAAGTTAGAATCATTCAATCTAACTCTAGTCATTCCATTTTACCATAAATTGTCAGATAATTCATAAATAGAGAATGAAAAATTGGAAAAAGATTGGTTGAGGAGGGAGGTAGAAGCTCGTAAACTGTAAAGAATTAAAAAGCATTACCGCAATTGGAAATGATCGTTTTTCATATTGTCATATTCAGCTAATGTAATAATCATAGAACAATTAGAAACTCAAGATTATCTATAGTTAGAATAATATGTACTAGATGGAATTGACTTAAAGAGTTTGTGTGCAAACATCGATAATATATTCCATTAGGTTGAGTGTATTGCCAAAGAAAAAATTGAGGTGCTGATTTTCATAATCTGTAATATTGGCTTGGTTATCAACAATAATACAAAAATCAGCTTCTTGATTATAACTACTATTTGGAGAGGCTGTTACTGCAATAACACAGCCCCCTTGTTCTTGACATTCCTTCATTTTTCGAAGACCTCGCTTATTTTCTCCTGAGTGAGAAAAAGTAATTAGTGTATGAGGTTGATTATCAGATACTGTTTTGATTTCAACACCATCTAAATCCACTGCATATACTTTTTTTAAAAGAAGTTTACGATAGGTGTAGTGTACTAAAAATTGGCAGAAACCTTCTCCAAATAAAAAGACATTTTTTGAAATAAAGGCTAGTCTGAGCTGTTGGAAAATTTCTTCCCAATTAGAATCAGAATGAGCAAAGGGAAGTGAGTCCAACTGGTTTTCTAACTGTTTTTTACTAGTGTTAGTAAGGAAAAAGATAAATTCTTTGAAGTTATTGAATCCAGCTCTTTTAGCTAAACGACTAATAGAGGAAGGAGATGTATAATTTTGGCTAGCAATGTGACGAATATCTAGATTCTCTTGTTTCTGAATCATTGACAAGATATGATTGATAATCTTCTCGTCTTCTTTGTAGAGAGAGTTATTTGGAAACAAACGGTTAAAATGATAAATTTGTGCCATCTTGATAAATCTCCTAGCTGAAAATATTTTCACGTACTGGGAATAGATGCAAATAGACCAAACGATATTGTATTCGCTTTCTAATTATACTAAAATTGAGGTGTGAAGTAAATGATCGGATACGAAACAATCATTAATAGTTCGAAGCTGAAAGGAGGAGAGGCAGATGAAACAAGTCATTATCAATGCCGATGATTTTGGTTATTCACCAGCAGTCAATGCAGGCATCGTGAAGGCCTACAAAGACGGTATTCTGACGTCGACAACCTTGATGGCCAATATGCCAGGGTGTATAGAAGCTATTGAGCTGGCGAAGCAAAATCCGGGTTTGGGAGTTGGCATTCATTTAGTGCTGACATGTGGCCAAGCGATGACCAATGGAAAATCCATTAGTCAAAATGGCACGTTTTATTCTCTCACAGAGTACCATGAACAACGTTCTAGGATAGAGGATGAGGAGATATTTGAGGAGTGGTGCTACCAAATAGATTATTTATTGGAGAAAGGGTTGAAGCCAACGCATATTGATAGTCATCATCACTTGCATACTTTTCCTGAAAATTTAGCTCTTACCAAGCGAATTTCCCAGAAGTATCAACTTCCTATCCGTAACGCTTATGATTTGGAAAAGAATGCTTTACTTCCTTATCAAATTGGAGCGACTGGTTTTCTGGATTTAATGAATCATCCCCATATTAGAGATTTATCACACAGTTTTGAGGAGCTTAAAAGGGGGTGTCTGGCAGAAATCAAATCTGTCTTAGATAAGATTGAAGAGAATGCTATTACAGAATTAATGGTTCATCCAGCTTATGTTGATGAGATTCTTTATTTCAATTCGTCCTTTAATGTGGCGCGTGTGAAAGAGGTTTCACTTCTATGCGATAAGGATGTAGTGGCAGTATTCAACGACTACAATATTCATCTCTGCCATTATGGCACAGTCAAACAATAAATAAAGAGGTTTAATCATGAAAGAAAAACTGATGAAATCAGCTAGTGTCTTTTCTAAAGCCATTATTCAGCCAGCGATGTTTATGGCTGTGACTGGGATTGTACTATCCATTTGTGCTATTTTGAAATTGGATTTTATGCCTGAATTTACAAAGAATATTGGGAATTTTGTTTTCAATATTTTGTCAGGTGGGATGATTGGACAACTCAGTGTCATTTTTAGTGTGGGGATTGCGACAGCCTTAGCAAAACCAAAATACAAAACTGATGCGGCTATTTTGGGGATTATCACCTTTTTAATTTTCCTATATGCCAATAACTCATGGCTAACTGTGACGAATCGCTTAGCTGAAGCTGGTGAGTTTGGCCTTTATGGCACTGGTCAAGGTATGATTTTTGGCATGCAAGTGGTTGATATGGGTGTCTTCCTCGGTATTATGCTAGGTTGTCTTGTGGGTGTGATGGTCAATAAATTTGGTGAAATCAAACTACACAAGTACTTATCGCCATACGAAGGGACAAAGTCTGTCTATATTCTCTTGATTTTTGCGACGATTGTCCTTGCTATTGTGACCACTTATATCTGGCCTCTTGTAAATGCGGTTGTTGAATCTGTTGTTGCAACCACCACAACAGCAGGCTCTATCGGTTTCTTCTTCTATGGTTTCTTGAATCGTATGCTCTTACCTCTTGGTTTGCATCACTTCCTCTGGATGCCGTTGTTCTATACACCGCTTGGAGGTACAGCAGAAATCGCTGGTCAAGTACAAAATGGTGCCTTCAATATTTGGTTAGCTGAACTTGGAAATGCTAGCTCTATTACCAGTATGCACCCATCAATCGGTTATCTTGCAAACTTCGGTTCTATTTCTTTACCGATTGGTATTGCCTTTGCTCTTTGGAAAACAGCTCGACCTGAAAATCGTAAAAAAGTTGCCTCTATCCTTATTCCGACTGTCGTCACAGCCTTTATGGCAGGGGTGACAGAACCACTTGAGTTTCTTTTCCTGTTCTTGTCGCCAATTCTTTGGTTGGCTCACGCAATTGTTTATGGACTCAGCCTACTAATCACAAATCTAATTGGTATCTCTATCCAGTTTGATACAGGTATCAATATGATTATCAACAGTTTTGCTTTCCCAGTCTCTCTTGGTAAACAATATTGGATTCCTGTGGTATTTGTCATTACAGCCCTGATGGAATATTTTGTCTTCCGCTACCTGATTGTGAAGCTTAATATTCCAACACTTGGTCGTGAGGAAATGACTGATGAAGTTTTAGATGAGTCTACTGTAGATGTAGTAACTAGCAAAGTTTTGCCTGCCAACTCTCAAGTTGAAGTTATTGTAGAAGGTCTTGGCGGTAAAGATAATATTGTCAATATTATCAACTGTTATACACGTTTACGTGTTGATATTCAGGATGAAACTAAGGTAAATATGAATATCCTAAAAAATCAAGTAAAATCGTCTGGAATTGTTGATAAGGGTAAACATATTCAAATCGTTATTGGACTGGGTGTTGAAACAGTTCGTGAACAAATCGAAGAGTATTTGAAATCATAAGAGAGAAGGAGTAAATTATGGGACATAAATTTGTTATGGTAGGTGGAGGATCTACCCAATCGCCAGGAATTTTAGAAGTATTGCGTCAACGTTCAGAAGAGCTTGATTTGACAGATTTGGTGCTCTATGATATTGATGAGGAGCGTGTGTCGTTACTTGGTCAATACACCAAGATGTACTATGCAGAAACAGGTTCATCGGTTAATGTCTCCTATACAACTGATATTGATGAAGCCTTTATTGGTGCGGACTATCTCTTTATGCAAATCCGTCCAGGGTTGAACCGTCAGCGAGCTATCGATGAAAAAATCTGTATTCAAAATGGTGTAGTGGGGCAAGAAACCTGTGGTCTTGGTGGGTTCTCATTTGCAATGCGAGTGATTCCTGCAGTCATGGAGATTATTCGTAAAGTTAAGGAACTTTGTCCTGACGCTTGGATTTTGAATTATACAAACCCAGAAGCTATTTTGTCAGAAGCTATTTATCGTGAATTCCCTGAGGCAAAAGTTTTGTGTATCTGCGATATGCCGATTTCAATTGAGGGGGCTATTGCTAAATATTTCAATAAAGATTTGCGTGATTTGACCTTTAAATATTTCGGCATGAATCACTTTGGTTGGTGGACCAATGTTTACGATGAAAAAGGTCATGACCTCTTGCCACAGCTAAGAGAGGATGTTCTTTCTGGCAAGATTGATACGTTACTTCAATCGAATGAAGAAACTAAGAGCGATCAGTATTGGATTGATACTTACAAGCAAATGATTAGTCTTTTCAAACGTTTCCCTGATTATTTCCCTAACTGTTATTTACAGTATTATCTGACACCAGACGAAATGTTGGAACACGATGACATCAATTTTACTCGTGGTGATTATGTCCAACAAGGACGTGAAAAGCGTATTTATGAAGAGTGCCGTCGTGTTATTGCAGCGGGCACAGCAAAAGATTCTTCTCTACATGCAGGTGTGCATGGGAACTATATTGTAGACATTGCTTACGCTATTATTCATAATACGAGAGAGCGCTTCACTGTCAATAAAAAGAATCATGGGGCGATTTCTAACTTCGACCCAGAAGCAGTTGTAGAGGTTCCTGCTTATGTCGGCAGTATGGGAGCAGAAACGATTAATATTGGCAACATTCCAACCTTCCAAAAAGGACTTATGGAAATGCAAAAAGCCTATGAAAAGAAAACCGTTGATGCTGCTCTAACAGGTTCTTACCAAACTGCCCTAGAAGCCGTGATGCTTAACAAAACAATTCCGAACTACACTATTGGTAAAAAGGTTCTTGATGAGCTTTATGAGGCCAATAAAGACTATTGGCCAGTATTGAAATAATCCCTTAGGAGGTGGAGGACACCAAGCTTGGTGGATGGTTGGTATGCAAAATGACACCAATGATTGGTTTAACTCTAAAGAAACAGGTGAAATTGATGTAATTGAAACTTTTTTCAGTAGACCAAATACATGGAGAATTGCAGCTTATGGTTGGAATGACCCATTTTTCCAAAAACCACATTGGCATATTGCTGAAAATCCAGCACCTACAAATGATCAGACAGAAGAGTATCATACGTATGGTTTAGACTGGTCTCCAGGTTCTTTGAAATTCTATTATGATGGCGTGCTGTACAAAGAAATTAATCAGGCACCAGATTATCCGATGGGGACCATACTCAATATCTATACTGATGCTGGCTCAGGTAAAGGTAATAATACTTATCCTAAGGAATGGGCAATAGATTATTTCCGAGTTTACAAACGTAATGAAGGTTATGAAATCCCAACAAAATCCATTGCAAGCCATGAAACTGGTGAAACATTCTATTTAGATAGTAGCAATGAAAAAATCATGCTAACGAACGATGCTCAACAATCAGAGCAATGGAAAATGATTCCAAAGGGAGAATATTTCCTAATTCAGAATGTTGAAACGGGTGAGTATTTGCATACTGAGAATCAAACAGGATATGTGGAGCATGGCAGTGTTCCTGAAACTTATTGGAGTGCTCAATGGAGAAAAGAACAAATAGGAGATTACTTTAGATTAGTCAATAGATGGAAGAATAATCAAGTTATTCACACGGAGAATAAACTTGGCTATTTGGAAATTGGAGAACTTCATAAAGGAGCATGGAGAGGCCAATGGTATCTCAAATAGCGTAAATTTTCCTATTTTGGAACTAATTATTGTTAATAGGCACATGTTATCTTCTCAAATCTATTTTCACATTCTAGCCACATTATGTTCATATGTTTATTTTCCTCCAAAAAAATCTAAGTGATTTAAAAATATCAGATTCTTCAGTTTCAAGATTTGAGTTGAACGGTTCCATCCTCAAAATATTTTATGCCAAACTTCAAAAGTTCTCTATTTTATACTAGCAATCATTTCCCAGTTTACAGGTCAGCCCCAACTTGTCGCCTTCCTTTGTGTCGGCCTTATCCACCTCTATATCTTGATTAGAAATATCAAGATGGCACGTGAGTTTTACCAATAAGGCTGGCGAGTCTTTCTTCGTGTCTTATGCTCAAAGTGGTAAGGCAATGAGCTGAAACTTGGGTAGTAGTGAAAGTTGAGTATGGAGAGTATGACTGTTTGTAAGCCTTATGTACGAAAAACGAGGCTGGGCAAAAACTAGTTTCAGAATAGACAAAAACGAGCATTTCCGCAGTTGGAGATGCTCGTTTTCCCATGTCATGGTTTATAATTATAAT
>NZ_JBEPLO010000045.1:0-7697 GCF_040545225.1 Streptococcus rupicaprae
TTTTCAAAGCTGCTTTTAACTCGTTAAGGTTATCTTGGGTGAATAAGTTTGTCATGTCTCTATTATAACATCTATTTTTGATTTTGTTTTAGTATAAGACTGGTTTCGGGAGCTTGTTCTTTGAAGGTTCAGGCCGTTGATTAGATTTAAAAGCAGGAGTCGAAAGACTTCTGTTTTTGGGTTGGAAGGGGGCTTGTTTTTAATGACGCGGTATTGTCTAGTTGGTTTTCTAATTTAAAAGGTGTAAGAAAACTTTTACTTTTGACTATTTAACCGGTTAATGATAAAATAGATGCTGTTAACAAATAAAGATAAGGACTTATACTTCAAATGACTGCTTTAGCTAAACAGATCGACCAGGCCCTCAATGCCATTATTTTAAAGTCGGAAAATCATCTGGAACTCTTGGTTGGCGCCTGCCAGAGCGATGTTTCCCTGACCAATACTCAAGAGCATATCCTTATGCTGATCAATGATGGTGTTTTGAACAACTCTGATCTAGCCAAGGCGCTCAATGTCAGCCAGGCGGCTGTGACCAAGGCGGTAAAAGCGCTCAAGACCCAAGGCATGCTGGCCTCTGTCAAGGATGCTAAGGATGGTCGGATGACCCACCACCAGTTGACAGATTTGGCAAAACCGATTGCTGAGGAGCACGAGCATCACCATGCCCATACGCTCGAAGCTTACGAGGCCTTGATTGCGACCTACTCTGCTGATGAGCAGGCGGTCATCAGCCGTTTTCTCCAAGATTTGTTGGTCAAGATTGAGGAGAATTGATGCGCTATATTACAGTTGAAAACCTGTCCTTTCAATACGATAAGGAGCCAGTTTTAGAGGGGATTTCCTACCATTTAGATAGTGGGGAATTTATCACCCTGACCGGTGAAAATGGCGCAGCCAAGACAACCTTGGTCAAGGCGACCTTGGGAATCCTGAAGCCCTTGAAGGGTCAGGTGACTATTTCGGAAAAAGGCTTATCAGGGCAAAAGTTGCGTTTGGCCTATCTGCCTCAACAGGTTGCTAGCTTCAATGCCGGCTTTCCGTCAACAGTTCACGAATTTGTCCAATCCGGTCGCTACCCGAGAAAGGGATGGTTCCGGCCTTTGACAACCCACGATCAGGAGCATGTCAGGGTCAGTCTGGAATCGGTCGGTATGTGGGAGCATCGCAATGAACGGCTCGGTTCCCTCTCTGGCGGGCAAAAGCAGCGGGCCATTATCGCTCGGATGTTTGCCAGCGATCCGGATATTTTTATCCTGGACGAGCCGACAACGGGGATGGACATTACCTCGAAAGAGGAATTTTACGGCCTCATGCACCATTCTGCCAAGAAGCACGGCAAGGCTGTTCTCATGATCACCCATGACCCAGACGAGGTCAAGGTCTTTGCTGATCGCAATATCCATCTGGTAAGGGACCAACAGTCCCCGTGGCGCTGTTTTAACCTCCATGAGCGCGATTACAGCCACGAGGAGGTGCCGCATGCTTAGTTTATTTGACTACTCCTTCATGCAGCGGGCCTTTTTGGCCATGATAGCCATGTCTGCCTTTGCACCGATCTTGGGGATCTTTCTGATTTTGAGACGCCAATCGCTGATGAGCGACACCCTCAGTCACGTGTCACTAGCTGGGGTGGCCTTGGGCCTTGTCTTAGGTCTAGACACACGTTTGTCTACGATTCTAGTGGTTTTAGCGGCAGCGATTTTCCTAGAGTACCTGAGGACCATTTACAAGAGTTTGATGGAAATCGGGACAGCTATCTTGATGTCCACTGGTCTGGCGATTGCCTTGATTGTCATTAGCAAGTCAGGCGGTGCTTCCAGCATGAGTTTGGACCAGTATCTGTTTGGATCCATCGTGACAATTAGTCGAGGTCAGGTCATGGCCCTCTTTGGAATTGCAGCTGTTGTCTTGATTTTGACAGCCCTTTTTCTCCGCCCTATGTATATCTTGACCTTTGATGAGGATACGGCTTATGTGGACGGCCTGCCTGTTCGCTTCATGTCAATCCTGTTTAATATGGTGACGGGCGTGGCCATTGCTCTTATGATTCCAGCGGCAGGTGCCCTACTGGTCTCAACCATCATGGTCTTGCCAGCGTCTATTGCCCTTCAGTTAGGAAAGAGTTTCAAGACAGTCATGGCCTTGGCGGTTGGCATCGGTTTTGTCGGGATGCTGTCTGGGCCGATTATTTCTTACCATTTGGATACACCGGCATCAGCTAGTATCACCATGGTCTTTGTGACCATCTTCCTGGTCGTCAGTCTTTTGAAAAAATTTATAAAATAAGAGGAGTTTCTCATGAAAAAATTAGCCTTATTGGGCTTGTCTTTGTCAGCAGCCTTCTTAGCCGCTTGTTCCAATCAAGCAGCGTCTGAGGAGCCAAAATTAGTAGCCACCTTCTATCCTGTTTACGAATTCACCAAGGAAATCGTTGGTGACAAGGCTGAGGTTGAGCTTTTGATTGAGGCTGGAACTGAGGTTCACGGTTTTGAACCGTCTGCTAAGGATATTGCCAAGATCGAAGATGCGGATGCCTTTATCTATGGCAATGAGAATATGGAAACCTGGGTCCATGAGCTCGAAGAAAACTTGGAGAAAGCCAAGTCAGATGTCAAGGTTATTTCTGCGACAGAGGGCATGCTTTTGTTGCCTGGCGGTGACGACCATGATCACGACCATGCCCATGGCGAAGACGGCCATCACCATGACTATGACCCCCATGTTTGGACCTCACCTTACCGGGCGATCATGATGGTTGAGACCTTGCGGGACCAGCTCATTGAGACCTACCCTGAACAGAAGGATGTGTTCACGGAAAATGCTCAAGCTTACATCGAGAAGTTGACTGCCTTGGATAAGGCTTACACAGATACCCTTTCTCAGGCCAAGCAAAAGAGCTTCGTGACGCAACACTCTGCCTTTACTTACATGGCTTTGGACTACGGTTTGAACCAGGTATCGGTGTCAGGGATCAGCCCAGAAAACGAGCCATCTGTGACCCGTTTGGCAGAATTGGCGGACTACATCAAGACCAATGCTATCAAATACATCTACTTTGAAGAGACGGCTTCTTCTGCAGTAGCAGAGACCCTTGCCAAGGAAACGGGTGTCAAAACAGCTGTCCTAAATCCTTTGGAAAGCTTGACAGCGGAAGCTATGGAGGCAGGAGAAACCTATATCTCAACAGCAGAGGCTAACTTAGAGGCCCTCAAGTTAACGACTGAAACAGAAGGTCCTGAAATTACCCCTGAGACGCCTGTTAATACTAAAACGGTCTACAATGGTTATTTTGAAGACAGCGACGTCAAAGACCGTGAACTATCAGACTACGCTGGCCAATGGCAGTCTGTTTACCCTTATCTCCTAGATGGAACTCTGGACCAAGTCTGGGATTACAAGGCTAAGAAATCAGGTGGTGCCATGACAGCAGCCGAGTATAAGGATTACTACGATATTGGCTACAAGACAGATGTTGAGCAAATCAACATTGACAAAGATAGCATGGAATTCATCGTGGATGGAAAAGGCCATAAGAACACCTACAAGTATGTTGGTTATAAGATCTTGACCTATAAGAAAGGCAACCGTGGCGTGCGCTTCCTCTTTGAAGCCACTAACGAAGACGCTGGCGATTACAAGTATGTCCAGTTCAGCGACCACAACATTGCCCCAGTTAAGACAGGTCACTTCCACATCTACTTTGGCAGCGAAAGCCAGGAAAAACTCCTAGAAGAACTAGAAAACTGGCCAACCTACTACCCAACTGACCTCAATGCCTTTGACATTGCACAGGAAATGTTGGCGCACTAAACACAAAAACCGATTGATTCTGCCCTAGCAGATGTCAGTCGGTTTTTTAGGTGGTTTGGTGCTGATTAGAAGAAAAAGGCAGTTGGATAAGGTATAGATGTTTAGCCAGTTTTTGCTAACTACTCAACAAACGTTAAAACATCTTCTGGTCTCTTGTTCAATTGCCAAGAATTTTCTTTTCCGTCAAAGTATTTAACTCCCTCTCCAAGCTTTTACTACTCTATTTGTCATCAAATAATTTATTTTAATTACCTCATCCAATGAAGCTGAAAAACTATTTAGCATTTCTCCAACTTAATTTGATAAATGGAGAGCTCATAAATCTATTTCTTTAAAAATGAATCCCCAGGTTTTAACAGAATACCATAACGATTTAACAGTCATGTAAAGAATTTCTTCAAAACTATATTTTTGAGCTAATTTTAGAAGAACTTTTTTCAAATTTTCTAAATAATAAATACTGGTAGAAATATAAAACTGACACCTATGGTTTGAGTCTAGAGAATCTCCTATTTTCATATCCATTTCAATAATTACTTCACTATTCCTTTTTACCGGTAAAAATGTCATTGAAAAACCTAAAGGGGAGTTGCTACTTAATTCTCCACCAACAATTAACTTTGTCAAGTTAGGATAATTCAAATAAAGCAACAAGTCGTTATAAATCTCATTCAAATTGTCATTGGAAAGGTAACAATTCTGTCTAGCGGTGATAAATTTATTTTGAGCAGTTAATTCGATTTCAAAAAAATCCTCCACCTCATCGTACCAAATAGTTTTGAAAACAATATTATCTTGCATTTTTCCCACCTCGTAAAACTAATTATCTTTAAATTTAAAGTCATCAAATCGACCAGTTATTTTATTAAAAACATAATGGATATGAGTTAAATTAGTTTCCGAACAAGTCTAATAAATCAATTGGTGATCATCTGTTGCAGGTTCATAGCCAAAAAATCTATCAAATCCAATAAAATGATTCTCCAACCAATTTTGAATAGCTCGTATCTCATCTTCTATCACAATCTTGCAAGGAAAATTTATTGTAATGTCTAAATCGTTCACTGTTCCTTCAAAACAAAAGAAAAGTAAAAGTTTTCTCCATTTTGATCTAAGTAATACTCAATATATTCCCTTGCCTTGTCTATAGATAGCGAATAATCTGATGAGGTACCTATCATTGTATAATACCAGCTATCAAAAGTTAAAATTAACTCACCTTCCACAATAGAATAGACATCTCCTCCCAAAATAGTTAACTGTAATTTTTCTATCTCAGCTAATATATTATCTATGCAATTCCAACTATAAGCATAGTCGTTAATTCCAATATCAGATAAATCAATTCCTTTGTTCAAAATATTCATTTTTGCAATACTCATTCTAACTATTTCTCCTTAATTGATCTGAAAAATCTATGGTTTACAGTATTATTAGGTTCTATAATATATTCAAATACTCCATTCCTCCCCTTATAACTGCCTGGTATTTCTACCTTAATTCTAGCAATACCATCTCCACCTAAAATTTTTGTAACTTTGCCATCAGCACCAAATGAATCTACTGTTTCAGGAAAGGAATGAAAATCACCTTGTTTCATTTGTCTCTTCACTTTGTCTGTATATTTGATATTTTCTAACGGATTTACAACATTATTTACACGACTACGAAATACTTGAGCTTCATCTACTCCATTCCCCACAACTTTCCCCACCGCTGTCAAACTGCCCTCAGCCTGTTTGACAAAGGTAGAGACTGTTTTCAGTGTTCGTCCTGTGTCAAAAGCAACCTCTCCGCCTTTTGCAACCCAAGTGCCGACCGTGCTCCCTTGGTGGCTTTTGCAGCGGTAACAGCCGCATGGCTCGCCTTGATGGTGCTGGTTGTGCGATTGATCGTTCCTACTGCTTTAGTGACATCATGAGCAGTATCCGCACCTTTTAAGAGCTTGCTCCCTGGAACAACACTAGCGGCCAACCAACCTGCTGCTGCGAGGCGGCTGGTTTTAGCTCCAGTGACGGGGTCTGTGCCTGTGATCAGGCGGTAGCCGTCATAGGCGCCAGTGAGTTCACCCGCTGTATTCACCACAAATCTTCCAACCGCCTTCAAGGTTTCTTGATGGCGCTTGAACTGCTCCTCCATCCGCTTCTGGGCTGCCTTGTCCTGGGCTGTCGGAGTGGTCTTCCAGTGGACAATTGGCCGTTCAGGGGCCTTTGGCTTCCAGGAACTTGGGAGACTTGGCCTATAGGACGACGGTACTTTGACAGCCTTGGGTTTCGGAGTCGGCTTAGCAACTGTTTTAGTTTCCGGGGTTGGATTGGATGCCGTAAAGGTCGGACTGCTCACTGGCGGGGTGTAGACTGGGACATAAATTAGAAATTGTGTTAAAGCTAATACTTTTAATATATAAAATATTATTACTAGGAAGTTAAAAAGTTAAGCATTTTCCTTATATTCAATAATACTTCTTCTAGCGGCATAAATTCATCATCATACCAATATTCTATTGAACCTGTTTCTATGGAAGCTAATCCTAACATCAGACTGTGATAAGGGGAGTATGATGGCCTTTCTTTATAGGTACACTCGAAAATATAACTCTCGCTTTCAACAAAGCTGTGATATTCACTGGGATTATCACAAGTAATCTCGTAATTAAAACTCTTACCTGCTATTTCAGTCTCTATGCATTCTTTAATAACATCTTTTTTTGTCTTCATTTAGTTTCCTCGGATTTTTATTATATTGCTTGCATCAGGTACTTCTGTTATCCCAGGCAAGCCTTTCTTAATATTTAATTTATCTTGTAGAGAACCTGGAAAATTAACTATTCCTACCCCCTTGAGACAAACTATGACTAGGGACATCAAATTCAACATAGACAGAACCTGACGGAGCTGCTTTAAATGAATTGATATCGGCTGGATTAGAAACATGTGTTTTAAATTGATCTGACATTTGCACTTTTCCTGTCTCAACCATTTTTTTGTATTCTTCCAGCGACATCCAGCGACCAACACGAGTGGTTTCAACAGTATTCTCAACCGCATTAACAGTTCGGCCAATACTCCCAACTTTCCCCACCGCTGTCAAACTGCCCTCAGCCTGTTTGACAAAGGTAGAGACTGTTTTCAGTGTTCGTCCTGTGTCAAAAGAACCTCTCCGCCTTTGGCAACCCAGGTGCCGACCGTTGCTCCCTTGGTGGCTTTTGCAGCGGTAACAGCCGCATGGCTCGCCTTAATGGTGCTGGTTGTGCGATTGATCGTTCCTACTGCTTTAGTGACATCATGAGCGGTATCCGCACCTTTTAAGAGCTTGCTTCCTGGAACAACACTAGCAGCCAACCAACCTGTCGCTGCGAGGCGGCTGGTTTTAGCTCCAGTGACAGGATCTGTGCCTGTAACCAGGCGATAACCGTCATAGACGCCAGTGATTTCACCTGTTGAATGAACCACAAAGCTTCCAATCACCTTTAAGGATTCTTGACAGCGCTTGAATTGATAAGAGGCTAAACTATTTTTTATTTAAACTCATAAATCTATTTCTCTAGAAATAAATCCCCAGAGTTTAACAGAATATTGTGTTTTATATTACCAAGAACGACACCTAACTAAGAACATGTATTCACAATAGGGATGCTAAGCTAATTAGGCTAGTTTTTGTCCAAATGAGAACAATTTTTTGCAGGGATAATGCCGTATTTCCAGAACATCTGATAGTTAGTAAGCTAAAATTAGCCCACTCTAGTAAGTGTTTCTGTTGTGAATACAGGTTCTATATAGCAGAAAATCCCGAGGCTGGGCAAAAACTAGTTTCAGAATAGACAAAAACGAGCATTTCCGCAGTTGGAGATGCTCGTTTTCCCATGTCATGGTTTATAATTATAA
>NZ_JBEPLO010000046.1:0-5484 GCF_040545225.1 Streptococcus rupicaprae
GTGATATACTAAGATAGTTGTCTCGCAAGGAGGCGATGAAGACCATTGAAAATTAAAGAAGACGAACCAAACGTGCAGGGTGAAGTTATGAAGATAACTTCGTCAATGAAAAAACAATAAGTCAGTGATGACTGACCAAGAAAGAACTTTTAATGAGAGTTTGATCCTGGCTCAGGACGAACGCTGGCGGCGTGCCTAATACATGCAAGTGGAACGCAGTTGATTCTACCGTAGCTTGCTACATTTGAATGAACTGAGTCGCGAACGGGTGAGTAACGCGTAGGTAACCTGCCTCATAGCGGGGGATAACTATTGGAAACGATAGCTAATACCGCATAATAGTGTTTGACACATGTTAGACATTTGAAAGGAGCAACTGCTTCACTATGAGATGGACCTGCGTTGCATTAGCTAGTTGGTGGGGTAACGGCTCACCAAGGCGTCGATGCATAGCCGACCTGAGAGGGTGATCGGCCACACTGGGACTGAGACACGGCCCAGACTCCTACGGGAGGCAGCAGTAGGGAATCTTCGGCAATGGGGGGAACCCTGACCGAGCAACGCCGCGTGAGTGAAGAAGGTTTTCGGATCGTAAAGCTCTGTTGTAAGAGAAGAACGTTAGTAAGAGTGGAAAGTTTACTAAGTGACGGTATCTTACCAGAAAGGGACGGCTAACTACGTGCCAGCAGCCGCGGTAATACGTAGGTCCCGAGCGTTGTCCGGATTTATTGGGCGTAAAGCGAGCGCAGGTGGTTTCTTAAGTCTGGAGTAAAAGGCAGTGGCTCAACCATTGTACGCTCTGGAAACTGGGGAACTTGAGTGCAGAAGGGGAGAGTGGAATTCCATGTGTAGCGGTGAAATGCGTAGATATATGGAGGAACACCGGTGGCGAAAGCGGCTCTCTGGTCTGTAACTGACACTGAGGCTCGAAAGCGTGGGTAGCGAACAGGATTAGATACCCTGGTAGTCCACGCCGTAAACGATGAGTGCTAGGTGTTGGGTCCTTTCCGGGACTCAGTGCCGCAGCTAACGCATTAAGCACTCCGCCTGGGGAGTACGGCCGCAAGGCTGAAACTCAAAGGAATTGACGGGGGCCCGCACAAGCGGTGGAGCATGTGGTTTAATTCGAAGCAACGCGAAGAACCTTACCAGGTCTTGACATCCCGATGCCCGTCCTAGAGATAGGATTTTACTTCGGTACATCGGTGACAGGTGGTGCATGGTTGTCGTCAGCTCGTGTCGTGAGATGTTGGGTTAAGTCCCGCAACGAGCGCAACCCCTATTGTTAGTTGCCATCATTGAGTTGGGCACTCTAGCGAGACTGCCGGTAATAAACCGGAGGAAGGTGGGGATGACGTCAAATCATCATGCCCCTTATGACCTGGGCTACACACGTGCTACAATGGTCGGTACAACGAGTCGCAAGCCGGTGACGGCAAGCTAATCTCTTAAAGCCGATCTCAGTTCGGATTGGAGGCTGCAACTCGCCTCCATGAAGTCGGAATCGCTAGTAATCGCGGATCAGCACGCCGCGGTGAATACGTTCCCGGGCCTTGTACACACCGCCCGTCACACCACGAGAGTTTGTAACACCCGAAGTCGGTGAGGTAACCGTTAAGGAGCCAGCCGCCTAAGGTGGGATAGATGATTGGGGTGAAGTCGTAACAAGGTAGCCGTATCGGAAGGTGCGGCTGGATCACCTCCTTTCTAAGGATAATCAAGTTACTAAGGACGTTAAGAAATTCGTATGAAAATAGGAAACTGACGCTGTGTGTTTATCACACAAGGAAGTTGATCATTTTCACTAGAATTTTAGTCCGAGTACGATTACGGAACCTGTACGTCGTCTTCTTTAATTTTGAGTGGTCTTATTAAGTAACAGAGGGTGTTAAGAAATCCGTATGAAAATAGGAAACTGACGGTGTGTGTTTATCACACAAGGAAGTTTATCATTTTCACTAGGATTTTAACCCGAGTACAATTTTGACTATATATGACACCCGCAGTACTTAAGCTACTGTACGGGGCCTTAGCTCAGCTGGGAGAGCGCCTGCTTTGCACGCAGGAGGTCAGCGGTTCGATCCCGCTAGGCTCCATATCTAACTTTGGTTAGATAAAATAATAAGATAGCGTTCAGCAATGAACACGACCTTATTTCTTAGGCAAACCGATAAACTTCCTAGTGTGCACGACACATCGTCAGTTTTCTGTTTTTCTACAGAAATGCCCAACAAGTTGGGACGGTCTTAGTATCTTAGAATTGCCCATTGACAATTGAATATCTATATCAAATTCCACGATTATCTAGTGATAGATGATTGTAGATAGTAACAAGAAAATAAACCGAAACGCTGCGTATGTTACATACGAAAAATTAATTTTAAAGGTTAAGTTAATAAGGGCGCACGGTGGATGCCTTGGCACTAGGAGCCGAAGAAGGACGTGACGAACGACGAAATGCCTTGGGGAGCTGTAAGTAAGCATTGATCCAGGGGTGTCCGAATGGGGGAACCCACTAGCTTGATGGCTAGTACCCATCACTGTTAAGGTGATGAGGAGGAAGACGCAGTGAACTGAAACATCTAAGTAGCTGCAGGAAGAGAAAGCAAAAGCGATTGCCTTAGTAGCGGCGAGCGAAGAGGCAGGAGGGCAAACCGAAGTGTTTACACTTCGGGGTTGTAGGACTGCGCTGTGGACTTAAAGAGTATAGAAGAATGACATGGGAAGGTCAGCCAAAGAGGGTAATAGCCCCGTATTCGAAATAGTCTTTATACCTAGCAGAATCCTGAGTACGGCGAGACACGCGAAATCTCGTCGGAATCTGGGAGGACCATCTCCCAACCCTAAATACTCCCTAGTGACCGATAGTGAACCAGTACCGTGAGGGAAAGGTGAAAAGCACCCCGGAAGGGGAGTGAAAAAGAACCTGAAACCGTGTGCCTACAACAAGTTCGAGCCCGTTAATGGGTGAGAGCGTGCCTTTTGTAGAATGAACCGGCGAGTTACGTTATGATGCGAGGTTAAGTTGAAGAGACGGAGCCGTAGGGAAACCGAGTCTTAATAGGGCGACTTAGTATCATGATGTAGACCCGAAACCATGTGACCTACCCATGAGCAGGTTGAAGGTGCGGTAAGACGCACTGGAGGACCGAACCAGGGCACGTTGAAAAGTGCTTGGATGACTTGTGGGTAGCGGAGAAATTCCAAACGAACTTGGAGATAGCTGGTTCTCTCCGAAATAGCTTTAGGGCTAGCGTCGGCAAAAAGATCTCTTGGAGGTAGAGCACTGTTTGGATGAGGGGGCCATCTCGGTTTACTGATTTCAGATAAACTCCGAATGCCAATGAGATAAGGTCGGCAGTCAGACTGCGAGTGCTAAGATCCGTAGTCGAAAGGGAAACAGCCCAGACCACCAGCTAAGGTCCCAAAATATGTGTTAAGTGGAAAAGGATGTGGGGTTGCACAGACAACTAGGATGTTAGCTTAGAAGCAGCTATTCATTCAAAGAGTGCGTAATAGCTCACTAGTCGAGTGACCCTGCGCCGAAAATGTACCGGGGCTAAACACATTACCGAAGCTGTGGATGACACAAACGTGTCATGGTAGGAGAGCGTTCTATATGCGGCGAAGGCATACCGTGAGGAGTGCTGGAGCGTATAGAAGTGAGAATGCCGGTATGAGTAGCGAAAGACAGGTGAGAATCCTGTCCACCGTAAGACTAAGGTTTCCAGGGGAAGGCTCGTCCGCCCTGGGTTAGTCGGGACCTAAGGAGAGACCGAATGGTGTATCCGATGGCCAACAGGTTGATATTCCTGTACTAGAGTATATAGTGATGGAGGGACGCAGTAGGCTAACTAAAGCAGGCGAATGGAAGTGCCTGTCTAAGCAGTGAGGTGTGAGATGAGTCAAATGCTTATCTCTATAACATTGAGCTGTGATGGGGAGCGAAGATTAGTAGCGAAGTTAGTGACGTCACACTGCCAAGAAAAGCTTCTAGCGTTTAATTATACTCTACCCGTACCGCAAACCGACACAGGTAGTCGAGGCGAGTAGCCTCAGGTGATCGAGAGAACTCTCGTTAAGGAACTCGGCAAAATGGCCCCGTAACTTCGGGAGAAGGGGCGCTCAGTTTTACTGAGCCGCAGTGAATAGGCCCAAGCAACTGTTTATCAAAAACACAGCTCTCTGCTAAATCGTAAGATGATGTATAGGGGGTGACGCCTGCCCGGTGCTGGAAGGTTAAGAGGAGTGCTTAGCGTAAGCGAAGGTATGAATTGAAGCCCCAGTAAACGGCGGCCGTAACTATAACGGTCCTAAGGTAGCGAAATTCCTTGTCGGGTAAGTTCCGACCCGCACGAAAGGCGTAATGATTTGGGCACTGTCTCAACGAGAGACTCGGTGAAATTTTAGTACCTGTGAAGATGCAGGTTACCCGCGACAGGACGGAAAGACCCCATGGAGCTTTACTGCAGTTTGATATTGAGTAACTGTACCACATGTACAGGATAGGTAGGAGCCTATGAGATCGGGACGCCAGTTTCGGTAGAGGCGCTGTTGGGATACTACCCTTGTGTTATGGTTACTCTAACCCACTAGGCTAATCGTCTAGGGAGACAGTGTCTGACGGGCAGTTTGACTGGGGCGGTCGCCTCCTAAAGTGTAACGGAGGCGCCCAAAGGTTCCCTCAGATTGGTTGGAAATCAATCGCAGAGTGTAAAGGTATAAGGGAGCTTGACTGCGAGAGCCACAACTCGAGCAGGGACGAAAGTCGGGCTTAGTGATCCGGTGGTACCGTATGGAAGGGCCATCGCTCAACGGATAAAAGCTACCCTGGGGATAACAGGCTTATCTCCCCCAAGAGTTCACATCGACGGGGAGGTTTGGCACCTCGATGTCGGCTCGTCGCATCCTGGGGCTGTAGTCGGTCCCAAGGGTTGGGCTGTTCGCCCATTAAAGCGGCACGCGAGCTGGGTTCAGAACGTCGTGAGACAGTTCGGTCCCTATCCGTCGCGGGCGTAGGAAATTTGAGAGGATCTGCTCCTAGTACGAGAGGACCAGAGTGGACATACCGCTGGTGTACCAGTTGTCTTGCCAAAGGCATCGCTGGGTAGCTATGTATGGACGGGATAAACGCTGAAAGCATCTAAGTGTGAACCCCCCCTCAAGATGAGATTTCCCATAACTTTATGTTAGTAAGGACCCTTAGAGAAGATGAGGTAGATAGGTTGGGAGTGGAAGCATGGCGACATGTGGAGCGGACCAATACTAATCGTCCGAGGACTTAACCAGAGTCGATATTGACAAGCGTAAGGATTTGAGTTACAATATAGGTATTCAATTGTGATTGGGGAATACCAATCAAAGAAGTTAAGTGATGATAGCCTAGGAGATACACCTGTACCCATGCCGAACACAGCAGTTAAGCCCTAGAACGCCTGAAGTAGTTGGGGGTTTCCCCCTGTGAGATACGGAAGTCGCTTAGCT
>NZ_JBEPLO010000047.1:0-5433 GCF_040545225.1 Streptococcus rupicaprae
ATAATTATAAACCATGACATGGGAAAACGAGCATCTCCAACTGCGGAAATGCTCGTTTTTGTCTATTCTGAAACTAGTTTTTGCCCAGCCTCTTTCAACATCTAAAAAGTAAATATGGTATAATGGAGAACGTAGAAAAGTGCCCCTTTAAATGGGATGTGATGTTGTAAGCCACTAAAGTGGCGACAACATCGCAAAGACGGTGGGTAGAGTCTTTATCTGAAAGTGTGGTGTAAAAAGAGCCTGGGGATAGGCTCTTTTTACTGGGCAACTCATCAAAATCTGACAGAAAGGAGGGAGCATCTTTTGACAGCTTTTGAAGTTGTACAAACGATTCTGGGCTTTGGTATGTTTATCATTGCATTGATTGGCTTGTGCTATAAAATCTTCAAAGATGACGTTAAAAAATAATCCGTCCCCACTTTTGAGCGAGTAGGACGGATTAAATCCAAAATACGAGCCACCGTCTTAAACGGTTCTACGTGGGTAGTTGTTGACGCAACTACCTTTTTTCTATTTTCATTATACCACTTTTACAAAAAACTTCAAGTAATAGCTTGCCCTCGACTTATCATAATTTTCAAGTTTTTTGACTAAATCAAGGTACTCCTCAACGAGTGCAGAGTCAACGTCTGGAAAATCTCTGTCATCAAGTAAGCGTTCCAGCTGTCCCATAATCTCTCTTGCTGAGAAACTGTAATCTTGTGTAGCTTCCTCGTATGTCTGTTTCAAATTACAGTAGTGAACAAATTGGTCTGGTGTGCTGAAACCAGCTGAAAGCATGTCATCAAGTTGGTAGTATAGTGTCTCCATCAAAACTCCCCTCTCTAAAGCAAATCAAACAAGAGCTTATATTTATCAATAATCTCTTTAAGTTCTGTCTTATCTAATGTTTCTACAATCATCGTTACCCCACGTGCTTTAAGGTCAAGAGCAATGGTCTGGTCAAGCATAACCTTGCCTCTCACCGTCTTGGTACTTGTCAATGTGTGATAGGTTGGATAATTTCGCTCAGTTGTTGAAATTGGTGCAACGATAGTTAAACCACCAAATCGAGCAACCAAATCATGGCTCAGTGCAATGGCTGCTCTCCTATGCTTCTGCTCGTGACCAATACTCGGATTAAAATCCACGTAAAAAATATCACCTTGGGAGACTACCATGACAGTTCATTCCCTTCTGCTTGTCCCCAGTCCAACTCTTGAGAGCGAATACCATCATCTTCCCAACCTGCAAATAATTCATGAATACTGGTGGGCTTTTGAATTTCAGGTGTCAAGATAATCGACTGGTCTTTAACAGAGACTGTAAATTTTTGATTGACATCAATATCCAGCAACTTCAAAATACTGGTCGGTATTCTGGTAGCTTTTGAGTTCCCCCATTGTGATAGGGTAGTGTATTCTTGTATCACTTGTTCCATGCTGTTCACCTCCACATTATTAGTATATCCTTTGTATATCCCTTTTGTCAAGCGGTAAGTAAAAATACTAAAAGATTCCACAAGACATGTAAAACCATCGCCCCATAAAGGTCTGTCTGCTGTCTCATGATACCAAGGCATAAACCAAGTCCTGGATAAACTGCCCAAGCACTCAGACTTGTTGGGTGATGGGCTAAGGCGAAGATAAGACTGGTCCCCAACAAGGCTTGATAAGGTTCTGGAAATAAGTCCCACAGATAACCTCGATAAACCACCTCCTCTACCAGACTGGCATTGACAAGAAACAAGCCAAAGATAAGAAAGGGAACTTGGTTTTGAACGTCTATCAAGGTTTCTTGATTTCCTGAGTGAACAGGAGACATCAAACCTATCAAAATGGACAAGACCACCATCAGGCTCAAACACAGAAAAAACCAAGCTAGTCTTTTCTTGTGTGAAACCTGACTAGGGGACTTTCTGACCAGCAAAATTACACTTGTTAGGTATAGGAGCTGGCACAGAATTGTGACTGCTAGAGATAGCTTTCCTGCTTGGAAAGACGATACGATAGCCGCATTTCCATACTGGTAGAGGTAAAGGATTAGGACTTTTATGCCTTTACCTGCGAAACAAGTCTTCATAATCCACCTCCAAAACACGCACTATCTTTTCCACCCATTTGGTCTGAGGCATTTGACCTGCCGACTTGTAGTGGCGGATTTTCTGATACAGCCGATTGAACTCACTTGGATACTGATAGGCTCCCACAAACATTTTGCGGGTTAAATCAGCCCAAGTCATCTGTCGTTCGGCTAATAGTATTTCAACGTTCTCCCAAAATAATTCAGCCATTTTAGACCTCCGACTGTTCGTTCAAGGTCTGGCGAAAGCCCCCTAGCTTTAGCTTTCGTGGGATAAAGGTACGTAAGTCATCAGAACTGAGGTCGGGATAGACTCTCCTCTTGTGTATGGCAAGAGGTAAGCGTAAGCTAGTGGATTTCTTACTCAGAATCAGCTCAATCAGCTGGTTGGTCGTCATATAGTCGCTTCGTTTAAAGCGTAACAGGGTTGGACTTAGAAACTCAAAGCAATCCACAGAATAACTCATCATCTCAAGCAGAGTTAGCTTATCTAAATCTTCCACGTGATGGGCTTCATAACAAACTCCATACTTTTCCAACTGTTCCAAGAATGTTTTATTTCTAATCTTATTCTTGCCCAAGTAAATCCGTAACATCCTCACACCTCTCTTTCCAATTCTTGACGACGTTCCTTATTCCATTCTGCCAAGATACCGTTATAGACATAGTCTGCGATAGCTTCCGCAGTTCGGGCAAATCGCATGTTGGCAAGGGCATATTGATACCTGCTTTCAAAGTGCCTCATGACAAACTCTGCACTAGCCTTTGACAACTTCTCACGGATCAGTTGGTCATAGACCAGTTGATAAATATAACCCTTGTCGTAGGTAGTTGCTTTATCTACTTTGCGAGTGAGTCCTTTTCCTCCTCGTCCTCTAAAAGACAATCACTCCCTTTAGTATCAATAATATCAGTCTCAGTAACTTCAGTCTCATTCGTGTCCAATTCTGATACTAGCCCCGTTTGTTTTTGAGACTGGCTCCGTCTGTTTTGAACACCATCACCGTCTGAATCTTGGACGGGATACATGTCCTGCTCTAGTTCTCCAAGATAAATCTTGTTGGCCAAACGCCCTTTTTCACTAGACGACTGTTGGGCTTTTTCGATCAGGCCATACTCTCTTAACTCTTTTTCTACCATTTGTCAAGTCTATCAAGGCTTTGGCTTAAAAAATATTGTTACGTTACAATTGATGTGAGACCTAGGTGAACCAAAAAAGAAGATTCCTGATATGATAAGAGTAGCACCACTCACCAAAAAAGGAATCTTCTCATGACTAGTATACCACAAAACCCTCGCTATTTGCCACACACACTTGAAACCCGCTACCACGCTGTGAAAACCTATCGAAACGGAGCCTCTGTAGACTTTATCCGTCGACGTTACAAGGTCTCAAAGGCATCACTCATGCGATGGAATAAGCGCTTTGATGGCACCAAGGAATCCCTGCGAGATAAGTCTCACCGACCGCATAAAACCCATCCAACGGCGCATACGGAACAGGAAATCACCTGGATTAAAAACTGCATCCGCAGAAACCCAAACGCAACCCTCGTCGAGATTTTCTACAAACTCAAATCCAACAAGGGCTACAAGCGCCACCCCTGCTCACTCTTTCGGATCTTAAGGAAAATGGGGTTCTTCAAAACACCTAAATCCAAGGCTAAACCCTATGTTCCCAAACCCTATGACACACCAACTCAATTGGGCGTCAAGTGGCAGATGGATGTTAAATATGTGCCTAAGCAGTGTTATACAGGGACAATGCCCGACCGATTCTACCAATACACCGTCATTGACGAGGCCAGTCGGGAACGCTTCATCTACCCCTTCAAGGAACAGTCCTCCCACTCCACCGTCCAGTTTCTCAAATTGGCTATTAAGTACTTTGGATACAAGCCACAAATCATTCAGACAGACAATGGTTTTGAGTTTACCCATTTCAGGGAAACAAAGCAAGTCCACCCTCTGGATCTGCTTTGTCAATAATTAGGAATTGAGCATAAGCTCATTCGACCACGAACGCCTAGACACAATGGTAAAGTCGAAAGAAGCCACAGAAACGATAATAGACGGTTTTATCAGCACCTTGCCTTCTACTCCTATGACGACCTCATCAAACAGATGAAGGCCTATCTTTACCGATCAAATCGACTACCAATGCAAACACTGGAATGGAAATCTCCTATCGACATCAGAAAATCTATAGAGGAGCTAGCTCCTCTATAGATTAACACATGACTATCTTCAAATTGACAATTTTGGTCTCACATCATTGACAAAGGTACAGGCAACTAGTGTCATGACATGGATAGGCATTATCCTTCTAGAATTTATTCAACCACAGAAGAATCGGCTGACACAGACACTTCGCCGACCTGTTTTAGATACCTACAAGGTAGGCCAAGCCCTCACCGCACCAAAACCTTACCCCTTTATCCCCGTTAAACCGCTACTTTGACGCACTTGTGACTTCAGCAACAGTAAATATTGCAGTTCCTTCATCTAGATCATCTCTCTATTTACCATGATGCGATCTAGAAGCCCCGACTATAATTGGCTAGCACTATTTGGAAATCCGATCTTGTCCATCAAACCAACTACTGAACCATGAGTTCACTTGGCCCCTCTAAGTTGACAACAAGACCAATGCTGACACCTTCTCTGATGCAGTTGGTCCAGCAAATCACAGCTTCGAAACTAAGACTAGAGAAAACTCTATTCTAGTATCCTCCAAAAAGGATTACACCAAGTCATCTAGCAGCTATCATTGAGGCGGCAAGGACAAAATAGATGATAACAAAAGGATGTGGAGAAACCATCTCCACATCCTGTTGAGTCTCTGCTATTTAGCTGAACTGATCGTCATAGACGGACTTATTCTCCCTAGTCCTCTTCTCTCTTCTTCGATTTAGCAAGAAAAATCGAGAAGCTACTAAACAGGATTGCGCCGACTAGGCTGAGCAAGGACGTCTCCTCCCCCGTCTTAGGCAGGGTTTGAGTCGGTGTAGATGGTACTTGAGCACCTGTTGCTGCATCAAGCTTAGCTGGCACTTCTGGCTTAGGAGCAGGAGTTGGTTGGCTTGGCAAGTTTGGTCGAGTTGGTTGATCCGGCTGGTCAATCACCTGAACCTGTTTCTTGTAGACAACCACTTCCTCAATATCAGCAGTATCCGCAGTTGTTGTAAGAGCCTCAACCACTTGACGGTCGGTAGTATGTTGAGCAACTTCTGGCGAGGTTACAGCAGGTAATTCCTTATTAGTTGTCGCCCATTCACCAAAGGTCTGCTCACCGGTCACATCGTTAGTCGTAACGGTGCGAGTATAGGTTACTGTTTGAGTAACGGCTGGAGCCAACTCATTACCAGC
>NZ_JBEPLO010000048.1:0-5084 GCF_040545225.1 Streptococcus rupicaprae
TCAAAAACCACACAGTGATTCTTTCATCTTGATTGTTTTCAAGACAGAAATCACTGCGTGGTTTTATTTTGAAACTAGTTTTTGCCCGGCCTCATATTTTCTCGCATCTAACAAAGGGAGAATTTTTACAAAAAAACAAATATATACGAATGTTTGGGAAGAAGATTATCTTTTTGATGATAGTAATATCATGTCCTTTATAAGTAAACTCCGAAAAAAAATAGAACCTAACCCTGAAGAACCGACCTATATTTTGACAGTAAGAGGCGTGGGTTACCGTTTTAGTAAGGGGGAATGATGTATGGATATAAAAAATATCATAATCTTGATACTTTTATGTGTGATCCTATATTTAGTAAAAAAGATCACGCATATAAAAAAGGAAATAGATAGGATTAGGGAGGTACTTGTTGATATCAAACATGGTGATTACAATCGTAGAATTTTAATTAAGAAAAATGATACTACAGAAAAAATTTGCCACGATATAAATGAGATAACACTACAAAGTCAAAATAAACTAATAGAGCAAAAACAGTCGGAGCAGGCATATAAATCACTCATGACAAGTTTATCTCATGATGTAAAAACTCCTTTAGCATCTATGGTTGGGTATTTGGAAGCAGTTCAAGAAGGACTTGTTACAGGTGATGAAAAAGATGACTATATAAAAGTTTCTTTAAGTAAAGCACATTACTTAAAGGATTTTGTAGAAAAACTTTTTGATTGGGTAAAATTGGATTCAGGAGAATGGAAGTTTTCTTTTGCGGATAAGGATTTGAACGAATTAACAAGAAATGTCATAAGTGATTGGATTCCTGTTTTTGAAGAAAAACATATAAGCTATGAAATTGAAATTCCGGAACAGGAATGTAATATAAGGATAGATGAAAATGCTTATTTTAGAAGTTTAAACAATATTATAAACAATATTATTGTTCATAGTAATTGTGATAGAGTACATTTGAAATTAGAAGAATCGGATACAAAAGTTATTTTGACGATTTTAGATAATGGAGATGGTATAAGTGAAAAGGACTTACCATATATATTTGACAGAATGTATCAGGCAGATAGTTCAAGATTAAGAAAAGGTTCAGGTCTTGGATTATCAATCTCCAAAGAATTATTGCGAGTAAATAATGCTAAAATAAGCGTAAGTAGTGTGCCAAATATAAAAACTGTTTTTACTGTAGAGTTTGCAATGTAAATAGCTGATTTAGGAAGCCTCTTAGGGGGCTTTTTTTATTGAAGCAAGATAAAAACAAGAGTGTCGCAAGATTATGGCAAGGTTAATCATTTACAATATTTATTCTAAGGAGGTGCGATATGTTCTTGATAAAAGCTGAAATAAAAAAATGGAAGAGAAGTAAAATTTTGATAGGTATTATTATACTAACTGTTATCTTGAATTTGTTTGCAATTGAAAGAGCATTTTCAATTTCAAGAGAAAGTCCTATCATGGATAGTTTTGGAGACTTATATTGTTTAGCGTTTAAGAATATAACTTTTGTGTTCTTGCCAATCGTAATTGGAATGATTTCTACAATGTTATTTTTTGACGAAAGGAAGAATGACACGTTAAAGAATGTACTAATAACTTCGGTTAGTAGATTTGAAGTATTTTTTGCGAAATTTATTTTGATAGAATTACTGACTATATTTTTGATGGTATTAACATATATGTCATCAGTTTTGGGTGCAGTATTAAGTGCCGGATTCGTAGATTTTAATTTAATTACATTGAAAGATGCCACTATTTTATATGTAGTAGCAGCTTTGTTAATTCCGATTGCAATGCTTCCAGTGATTTACATTGCTACTTTTTCTAAGGGTTATATTTTATCGATTTCTATGTGCTTGATTTATGTAGGCGCCTCGATATTTGGTGCATCAACTTTAATACCTATACATCCACTTGCAAGTTTATTAGGAGTCTATCAAAATGTATCATCTGCTGCTAAAGAAATGGTAGAAAATAGTGTTGGAGGATATCCGCTAAATGCATCACCGTTTAGTTGTTTATCTTTTATTGCAATAATCGGAATTCTATTTTTTCTACTCGGTATAAAATCCATGAAAAAACAAAATTATTAGACTAATTTGTAAAAAATATTATTTTTAGATAGAGGTGTGAGAGAATGAAAAAATATACTGTAATAATACTAATTGTAATTTGTTTTTTAGCTTTAACGGCATGCGGAAATAAAAAAAGAAATAGTGTTGCCCGAAGTTGAAAATATAACAGAAGTAGAAATTATTGAAAATACTTCTGAAATCTTTAAGATAATTAGTGATAAAGAGGAAATATCAAAACTGATTAGTGATATAAAAGATAATTCAGAAAATGATAATACGGAAAGTGTAAACGACCAACCTACGAATGTTGATAGCTATATCATAATAAAATTCTATCACAAAGATGAGGGGAAAAATCCAAGTGTAGCATATTTATATAAGGAAAAAGGTAACTGTTATATTGAACAGCCCTATACTGGGATTTGGAAATTAAAACAGGGAATTTTTAATAATATTAGTGATTTGATTAGCAAAAAATAATATGTAATAGAGTGCAGAAAATGATGTTACAAAATAAGGAGAAAAAGTGAAATGAAAAATTATATTATCGAAACAAAGAATTTGACAAAGGTTTATGGAGAACAAATGGTTGTCAATTCTGTAAATTTACACATTGAAAAAGGTTCTATATATGGGTTGTTAGGGAGAAATGGAGCAGGAAAAACAACCATTATGAAGATGATATTGGGTCTTACGGATATTTCGAATGGTGAAGTAAGTGTTTTCAATCAAAACATAAAAGGTAACGAGAAAAAGATTTATCCAAGAATTGGTGCAATTATTGAAACACCCGGATTTTATCCTAATCTTACAGGGACAGAAAATTTGGAAATATTTGCAATGTTAAGAGGAACGGCTTTTCCTAATGCAGTTAAAAATGCTTTAGAAGTAGTTGGTCTGCCATATAAAGATAAAAAACTTTTTGGGAATTATTCTTTAGGAATGAAACAAAGACTGGGAATAGCTAATGCAATTTTACATGATCCTGAGGTTTTAATCTTAGATGAACCAACAAATGGATTAGATCCAATAGGAATAGCAGAAGTTAGAAGCTTTATAAAAGATTTAAGTGTAAAAAAAGGAAAGACGATTTTAATTTCCAGTCATATTCTATCTGAAATAACACTCCTTGCTGATACAGTGGGCATTATAGATAAAGGAGTTTTGTTAGAAGAAAACAGTATGGAAGAATTAAATAAGAAAAATAGAAAGTATACTATTTTGGAAGTATCAGATGTATCAAAATCTGCCACTATTTTGGAAAAAGAATTTGGAATAACAAATTATTCCGTTGAAGATAATAATCATATAAGGATATATAGTCATGGATTAGATATGGCAAAAATTAACAAGTTGTTGGTTATGAATGAAATATCAGTGATTTCATCACAAACATGTAATGATTCTTTGGAGGATTACTTTAAGAAAATAACCGGAGGAGAGGGAATTGCTTAATTTAGTTAAAGTAGAGTTTCTTAAATTAAAAAGGAAAAAGGTTGTTTTGATGATGTTTCTGGCAACACTCCTAATGCCATTACTTGCCACTATATACTTTGGGAATATAGACCTTTCAGACAATGTAATGAAATATTTCAAATGGACAATATTTAGTTATAATTTATGGCTGATTTTGCCAATAATATTAGGAATATTTTCTACAATGATTGTGTCGGCAGAGTATGAGAATGATACTTTTAAAGCATTATGGATTGTTCCGGTACAAAAGACGAAATTTTTGATTAGCAAATTTGTAATTGTGCTTATTTACACTTTAGTATTTATGAGTCTGTCAATTCTATTTACGCTTCTTTTTGGGAAAATTATTCATAATATAGAGATAGATTATTCTTTGTTTGCTTTTCTTATTAGAAAGTGTTTTGAGATTAGTGGACTTTTAGCAGTTTCTATGCTGCCTATTTTATCTGTCGCATTTTTGACAAAAAAATATATTTTACCTATTTGTTTGACGATTGTTTATGCTTTTTCAGGGTTTGTAATTTTGATGGTTAATATGTATGTGCATCCATTATCAAGCTCTACAGCAATTGTTTTGAGGGATGTCCCGGGAATAATATTAAATCAGGATATAAATATATTTTATTCTCTTCTTTGCATAGGGATATGGGTAGTTGGATTTTCAATAGTTACAAAATTATTATTGAAGAGTAGAGGATGGTAATGAAGACACTTTTATTTGCTGAATATAAAAAACTTTACAGGTCAAAATTGATGTTTTTGCTTGTATTTGCACTTATAATGACATTAGGGATTGTATTTCTTCAAGGACAATTTTCATTTGATGGCAAAAAGTATATAGACACATTTGGATGGTATTTTTTACAGGTTCAGTCCTTAACAACATATTTTGTATTGCCAAGTCTGATAGCGTTATTTGGAGGATATATTATTTGTCGTGAGGAACAAGAAGATGTACTTAAATCATTGAAGTTAATACCGATAGATGAAAAAAATATGATAACTGCCAAAATGATAATTACTCTATTGGGTAGCATTTTTATTTATCTAATATTGTTTATGGTATCTTTAATTATAGAAACGGTATTGCATTTACACGCAGTAAATATGAGTGAAGTAGTTCACTATTTTGTTGTATATGTATTAACTGGAATAGGCGTTTTTATGGTAATATCTCCAATTATTGCACTTATTGGACTTGTTAAAAGGAGCTACTGGATAGCTCTGATTATCGCTGAGATATACTCTTTTGTGGGAATATTTTTTGCCTCAAAGGAAATTTTAAGAGCCATTTATCCAATATCATCTGTGTTTATTTTGTCAGGAGCGTATGAAACATCAGCGATAGAAATTATGATTAGTATAATTGTAAATACTTTTTGCTGTTTAATAGCGTATAAGATATTAAATAAAATAAGTATTAGTAAAAAGTAATGAAAGTTCTAAAATGAAGTTAGCCACTTAAAGTGCATGAAAAAAACACCTCTATGTTATACTTGTAGTCGACGAAAACACAAGAACAGGACATA
>NZ_JBEPLO010000049.1:0-4828 GCF_040545225.1 Streptococcus rupicaprae
CTATGTCCTGTTCTTGTGTTTTCGTCGACTACAAGTATAACATAGAGGTGTTTTTTCATGCACTTTAAGTGGCTAACTTCATTTTAGAACTTTCAATTCTTAGAAAAAATAGACAAAACATAGAATTTCCGCTATCTATTTAAGTCATCTTAAAGGTTTTGTGATATAATAGGTGAGTTAATTTTAAAAGAAGGAGTTCCAAATATATTTATGAACAAAAAATCGATCGTTGGAACAGGACTAGCCTTGATTGCGACTGCAGCACTGGCTTCTGTGACAACCTTGTCAGTCGCTTCAAAAGCTAATACAGATGCTGATATTATTACCATGAAGGGTGAAACCATCACCGTATCTGAGTTTTACGATGCTGTTAAGAACAATACAGCTGCTCAGCAAGTGCTTTTGGAGCAAGTGATTTCCACTGTCTTTGAAAACAAATTTGGGGATAAGGTCTCTGATAAAGAAGTACAAGAAGCTTATGAGACCTCATCTGCCCAGTATGGGGATAATTTTGCTCAAGCTTTGGCATCCGCAGGTTTGACGGAGAAAACCTATCGCTCTCAAATCCGCACCAATAAGCTTGTGGAATATGCAGTTGCCCAAGCTGCTGAAAAAGAGCTCACAGATGAGGCCTATCAAGCAGCTTATAAAGCTTACACTCCTGAAGTAACTGCTCAGATCATTAAATTGGATGATGAGGCAAAAGCCAAAGAGGTCCTAGAAAAGGCGAAAGCAGACGGAGCAGACTTCGCTCAGTTAGCTAAAGATCATTCAACGGACGAAGCGACTAAGGGTGATGGCGGTACAGTAAAATTTGACTCTACTTCCAAAGAGATTCCAACCCAGTTGCAAGAGGCTATTTTTGGCTTGGAAGAAGGAAAAGTAGCAGATTCTGTCGTTACAGTTGTTAATCCTACGACTTATGCAACGAGTTACTATGTGGTTAAGCTGAATACTAAGACAGCCAAGTCTGATAAGTTTGAAGACTATAAGGATAAGTTGAAAGAAGTTATCCTTAGCCAAAAGAAATCGGACGCCACCTTTATCACTAGCGTTGTTTCTAAATACTTGCAAGAGGCCAATGTGAAAGTTAAGGATGAGGCCTTCCAGTCTATCCTTTCACAGTATATTTCATCGGATAAGACAACTAGCTCATCCAGCAAATAAAACAAGAATCATCTTTTCGAGGCGCAAATTCAGGGAAGTGGCGGTTAGTGCAAGCCACCTTTGCGAGAAAGATGTTGCTACTTGTTTGGAGATACAGTTTAAAAACGATAATGAGAATGACAAAGGTCATTAAATGAGGGTGGTACCGCGGTTTTTCGCCCCTCGTTTGGTGGGGCTTTGTCATTTTTTGAGGAATGGTGCAAGATGAAAAAGTTCTATATTAAGCAAAAATTTTGGTCCTTGGCGGGGAAGTTTCAGGTCAAAGACCAGCATGATCAGCCACACTATGAGGTGGTTGGTTCCTTGCTCAAGTGGCTCAAAGAATTTACCATCATGGATATGACTGGTCAAGAAGTGGCCCGAATTAAGCGGCAGTGGGCATGGTTTTTGCCGCGGTTTACCATTACCTTAGCCAGTGGGGAGCAGTTTGCCCTGCAAAAGGAGTTTAGCTGGTTTCGCCCGCGCTATCGGATTGAGGGATTAGATATGGTTGTTCAAGGTGATTTCTGGGACATGGACTTCACCCTTAAAAAAGACGGTCGCAAGATTGCAGACATCAATCAAGAATGGTTTCGTCTCACCTCGACCTATCAAGTGACAGTTCATGAGGAAGCCTACAGCGATTTGGCAATTGCCCTTGTCATTGCCATTGACTACGTTAAAGAAACAGAAGCGGCAGCTAGCGCTAGCTCAGCCGCCAATTAAAGGAGATATTGATAATGAGATACATGACATCAGCTGAAGTACGCCAAATGTGGCTGGACTTCTTTGCCTCAAAAGGCCACAGCGTTGAGCCATCAGCCAACTTGGTGCCGGTCAACGACCCAACCCTGCTCTGGATCAACTCTGGGGTGGCGACCTTGAAAAAATACTTTGATGGGACAGTGATTCCTGAAAACCCACGGATTACCAATGCTCAAAAATCTATCCGCACCAATGACATTGAAAATGTCGGTAAGACCGCTCGTCACCACACCATGTTTGAGATGTTGGGTAACTTTTCTATCGGGGATTATTTCCGTGATGAGGCCATTGCTTTTGCCTTTGAGCTCTTGACCAGCCCAGACTGGTTTGCCATGCCTTTGGACAAGCTCTACATGACTTATTATCCTGCGGATACGGATTCTTACAATCGTTGGATTGAGCTGGGGGTTGACCCTAGCCACCTGATTCCGCTGGAGGATAATTTCTGGGAAATCGGTGCTGGACCATCAGGACCAGACACAGAGATTTTCTTTGACCGTGGTACAGACTTTGACCCAGAAAACATTGGCATTCGCCTGCTGGAAGAGGACATCGAAAACGACCGCTACATCGAGATTTGGAATGTGGTGTTGTCCCAGTTCAACGCTGATCCTGCGGTTCCACGCAGCGAGTACAAGGAACTGCCAAACAAAAACATCGATACGGGAGCTGGTCTGGAGCGTCTGGTCTCCATTTTCCAAGGGGCTAAGACCAACTTTGAGACCGACCTCTTCATGCCGATTATCGAGCGAGTGGCCGCCATGTCTGGCAAGACCTATGACCCAGATGGTGACAACATGAGCTTCAAGGTTATCGCTGACCATATCCGTGCCCTCAGTTTTGCCATCGGCGATGGGGCTCTGCCTGGAAACGAAGGGCGTGGCTACGTTCTTCGTCGCCTCCTCCGTCGTGCGGTCATGCACGGTCGCCGTCTCGGCATTGATAAGCCCTTCCTTTACGAGCTGGTCGTGACAGTGGGCGAGATCATGGAGAGCTACTACCCAGAAATCCTTGAAAAACGTGACTTCATCGAGAAAATTGTCAAGCGAGAAGAAGAGACCTTTGCCCGCACCATTGATGCAGGGTCTGTCCACTTGGATGAGCTCTTGGCAGCCTTGAAAGAAGCTGGCGAGACTACTGTGTCTGGTCAGGATATTTTCAAACTCTATGACACCTATGGTTTCCCTGTTGAGTTGACCGAAGAATTGGCAGAGGATGCTGGCTTTGCCATTGACCACGAGGGCTTCAAGGCAGCCATGAAAGAGCAACAAGACCGCGCTCGTGCTAGCGTGGTAAAAGGTGGCTCTATGGGCATGCAAAACGAGACGTTGGCTGCGCTGGTTGAGCCATCCACCTTTGTCTACGGAGAGACCAGCTTGACGAGCCCGCTCTCTGTCATCATCGCTGACAATGAGCGGACAGAAGCTATCACTGAAGGACAAGCTCTGTTGCTCTTTGAGCAAACGCCGTTTTATGCGGAGATGGGTGGTCAGGTGGCTGACCACGGTGTGATTAAAAATGACAAGGGTGACACGGTGGCGAAGGTCATTGATGTCCAAAAGGCGCCGAATGGACAGCCGCTCCACACTGTAGAAGTCTTGGCTAGCCTGTCTGTTGGCACAAGCTATGTGTTGGAGATTGACAAGGCACGCCGTCAGGCGGTGGAGAAAAACCACACGGCGACGCACTTGCTCCATGCAGCCCTCCACGACATCATCGGTGAGCATGCGACACAAGCAGGTTCCCTCAATGAAGCAGGTTTCCTTCGCTTTGATTTTACCCACTTTGAGGCGGTAACCGCAGAAGAGCTCCGCCGCATCGAAGAGCAGGTCAATGAGAAAATCTGGGAATCTATCCCTGTTGTGACGGTTGAAACGGATGTGGAGACGGCAAAAGGCATGGGAGCCATGGCTCTCTTTGGCGAGAAGTACGGTAAGGTGGTGCGTGTCGTGACCATCAGCGACTACTCTGTCGAGCTCTGTGGTGGCACCCATGTGGGTAATACCGCTGAAATCGGCCTCTTCAAGATTGTCAAAGAAGAAGGTATCGGCTCAGGAACTCGCCGTCTCCTGGCGGTGACTGGTAAGGAAGCTTTCTTGGCTTACCGTGAGCAAGAGGACGCTCTCAAAACCATTGCGGCAACCTTGAAAGCACCGCAACTCAAAGAGGTGCCAAATAAGGTCGCTAGCCTGCAAGCCGACCTCCGTGAGTTGCAAAAAGAAAATACCAGTCTGAAAGAAAAAGCTGCAGCAGCAGCGGCTGGTGACCTCTTTAAGGATGTCAAAGAGGCAAACGGTCTTCGCTACATTGCTAGTCAAGTTGATGTTGCTGATGCAGGGGCTCTTCGCACCTTTGCGGATAATTGGAAGCAGGCAGACTACTCAGATGTCTTGGTTCTGGTGGCGGCTATCGGAGACAAGGTCAACCTCCTTGTCGCTAGCAAGTCAGCAAACGCCCACGCTGGTAATCTGGTCAAAGCGCTCGCTCCAATCATCAACGGTCGTGGTGGCGGCAAGCCAGACATGGCTATGGCAGGGGGAGTTGACGCTAGCAAGATAGCGGACTTACTGGCAGCTGTTGGCGAGAATCTTTAAGAAACTAGCGCTTGAATGATGAGGAAAAGATGGCTGAGATTGCTCAAGGAAAAGGATCAATCCAGGCATCTTTTTTATGTCATTGGGATTGGAGATTCCCTCTGGAAATTCTAATACTGATTCAAAATCAAAAATAGATATTGGCAGTCCATCGTCTATTAACAATTGACTTCAATACCGACCAATGCAAGCCCTGAATGACTTCTTGGAGCTTATCAACAACGTCTCCCAAGGTCTTAAATGCCTTATTTTTAAACCCACGTTTACGAATCTCAGCCCAGACTTGTTCAATAGGATTCATCTCAGGCGTATACGGTGGGATA
>NZ_JBEPLO010000050.1:0-3733 GCF_040545225.1 Streptococcus rupicaprae
CTCAAAAACCACACAGTGATTCTTTCATCTTGATTGTTTTCAAGACAGAAATCACGGTGTGGTTTGATTTTGAGGCTAGTTTTTGCCCGGCCTCTATTATTATTTTTAATTTTAATTTGCAATGTTTGACAGGCTGGTAGACAAATATTCACCGATCTTTGTCAATTCACGTTCTTTCAACTCTGTAGATGCTTCAGCGTAAATATTCATAGTTGTGGAAACATCTGAATGTCCCAAAATTTCTTGCATAACTTTGATATTAACATCTGATTCTACCATTCGGGTTGTGAATGTATGACGTAATGAGTGATTTGTAAAGTTTGGTAGGGTTACTTCACTTGCTATCTTACCATCGAGAACTTCAAAATTGCAGTCTCGAATAATTCTTTTTAAAGCTTTATTTAATGTACCTTGGTTAAAGACCGATCCGAATCGATTCAAAAATACAAAATTGGAGTACCCATCAACTTCAAAGTTTTGAGGAATGTCAAATTCTTTTTGGCGTTCTTTTTCAATCAGCAGGGCTTCCTTAACTTTAGGAAGCAAAGGAATTGATCGGTTACTTTTTTCGGTCTTAGGAGTATTGATTGCATAAGTACAACCATCTTCAGTCCGAGTATCATAGTACACCAATGTGTGGTTGATATGGATTAAATTATTGTCAAAATCAATATCTTCCCAGCGGAGACCTGTTGCTTCTCCGACTCGCATTCCAGTCCAGAGCAGAGTTGTAAAAATGGGGTACCAACTATAATGTTTGCCGTTTTTTCCGATATAATATTCAAATAATTTTTGTTCTGGAATCGTCAGAGCTTTTTTCGTTTTTTTCCCCTGAGGTCTTGATTGTCTGAGCTCTTTTAAAGCATTATCGGAAGGATTCGAGTTCAGAAAGTTATCTTCGACCGTTATCTCCAGAACCTGGTGCAAAACAGTATGAATACTGTCTATCGTATTGATTTTAACTTTGCGCTCTTCAGCTAAAAAGTTGTAGAATGAGCGAATATCCGTTTTTCTCAAGTTTGTAATCAAGACGTTTCCAAGAACTGGTTTAACAAACTGATTATAGAGATAAATATAGTTTTGAAACGTATTATCTTTGAGACCTTTTTTAAGTTTCATCCATTTTTTAAACATATCGTCTACTTTTAGATTTCTTGCATTTTTGAGACCATTTAAATGATCTTTCAGAATTTTGTCTTTTTCTTTCCGGAGACCGTTCAAAGTTTCAGAGTAAACAGAGTGTCGTTTTCCGTTTTTGTCACGCCATCTGTATTCATAAGTTCCGTTTTTCCGCTGATATTCACCGTCTTTTAAAACCCGGTTTTTATTGTCTTTTCTTCTATTTTGTGCCATTTTTTCTCCTTTATCAATTTTTAAATTGAATAAGCATTAGACAGGAATTGTTCGAATTTCTCTCTTTTTATTAGACGTTTACTGCCGCACCAAAGTACGAAATCGCAGTCTTCATCAACTGTTAAATCTCTCAATTTATTGATTCCGATGTTTGAATATGAAGCAGCTTCTTCAATAGTCAGATTCGTCTTTAACCAAAAAGGGATTTCTTTTTTCATTAGTAGTTCCTCCTTCCGATTTTTTTGAAATCTAGCCAGAACGATTTCTCGAAAATAATATGTCAGATTTTCTTTTTGGAATTGAAGAATTTTGAGAAACATTTTTAATCAGTAAAGAGATCAATTTCTCTGTCAACGACAATTATGATGTCTTCCAAAATTACATTCTCGAATCGTCTTTCTTCGTCATTGATATTCTTATCTACGGAGATTGGTGTCGCAAATGCATAAATGTAGTCGCCTGCTTCGAACTTTTTATCCGCAACTCGCATTCGTTTGCTGTACTGCATTTTGATAATATTTCCTTCTACATCTTGGATTTTCAATTCTGCCCAGTCTTTTTCAGGATGAATTCGTGTTTGAACAATCATTCCTGAGATATAAAGTTTGCAAAACGATTTTTTGTAAGCAAAACCGCTATGATTTTCGATATCATTAAAATAAGAAGCGAGTTCTGTCGTATCTTCTTTAATCTGATCAGCTACATAATGTTGCTCGAATGTGCAGTAATCGGTATCGTAGTTCTCAAGATGAGCTGATAGAATGATATGCTGGTAAATTTCAACATCGTGTATCATAGTGTCATATTCGAAATTGAGATAGACATGACGATGTCCTGCTCCGTTTCGGATAAATAGTGTAAAAAGATGTTTTTCCTCCTTCTTAAATAGCTTGACGATACGCCCGCGAGCATAGAGTCTGTTACATTGTTTTTGCAGATTGTTTTTCATTTTGTTATCCTCCTATTATCAATCTTGCAGTATTAATATGTATGATGAAAAGAATAATAAAAAAAGAACGCCAAAAGCGTTCTTTAGAGAATATAGTTTGTGACTGTAACAGATAATCTCCAATGTGACAACATGAATACTGATACTGCCATAAGGGCCAATCGATTGTAGGTAGTAGGAGCTCCTTTTTGTCTTGCTTTTTGAGTGTTTGTTCCACGCAGAAAATACGGGTCATCTCTTAGGTCGTTAATGAACTGCCTTGGCTTAACAGTCAAGCAGATTGAGAAATGTAATAAGCTTAGAAAAATGGCAGGATTGCTACTAATTTAGAAAAAAGTAATTTGTTACGAAGTGTGTAAGGCTTAGTTAAAACGTGAAAATCTTTCTTGTGATGGAACTCCGTGTGCGGTGAAAGTCGCATGCACGGTGTGAAGTGGGGGAAAATCCGGAGATAATATCAAAGGATTACCTATCACTATCGGGAGCCAAAAGTTAAGGGATCAAGCAATTGATGGCGAAATAAAGACGGAATGACACAACAAAATGTCTAAAACAAAACAGATACTCAAATATAAATTTAATATAACCAATATTTATGGTATAATCCTTATAAATATAGTATTAAAAGAAAAGAGGATTAGTATGGCATTAAATTATAAACCGTTATGGATACAGTTAGCCCAAAAAGGCTTGAAGAAAACTGATGTAATAGCTATGGCAAATCTTACCACCAACGTTATGGCACAGATGGGAAAGAATAAGCCTATAACACTAAAAAACTTAGAAAAAATATGCAAGGCTTTAGATTGCACACCAAATGATGTATTTTCATTTGATGATGATTATATTGGATAAGTATATGGAGTTATGAAAGAGATAATAATTATAGATGATGATATTGCGTTATGTAATTTAATTAAAAAATGTTTAAGCACAGACGGATATTCTGTAGATATTGCCAATAACGGATTGGATGGATATAAGAAAATCCGAAGTGCAAATAATCTGTGCTTGATTTTATTAGATATTATGCTTCCTGATTTTGATGGATTTCAAGTTTTGGATATGATAAGAGAAGAATACACTGTTCCAGTTTTAATGTTGACCGCAAAGTCCGATGATGATTCGAAAATTTATGGGCTTAAACAAGGTGCGGATGATTATCTAACGAAGCCGTTTAATATTAATGAACTTAAAGCAAGAGTTGAAGCTATGGTCAGAAGATTCACAGACTTTAATCAGAAAAGTACAGATCAGCTTAATGAAATCATAATAGAAGATATGAGAATAGATAAAGAGAATAGAACTGTAAAAATAAGTAATAACAGTATCGAATTGAGGCTGGGCAAAAACTAGTTTCAGAATAGACAAAAACGAGCATTTCCGCAGTTGGAGATGCTCGTTTTCTCATGTCATGGTTTATAATTATAA
>NZ_JBEPLO010000051.1:0-3373 GCF_040545225.1 Streptococcus rupicaprae
AAAAACCACACAGTGATTCTTTCATCTTGATTGTTTTCAAGACAGAAATCACTGCGTGGTTTTATTTTGAAACTAGTTTTTGCCCGGCCTCTTTTTGAGTTTAGAAAACTTTAAGGAAAAATAGTGTATAATAAGATATCACTATGTAAGGAGATTTTTGATGAAAAAATTACTTTCTCTCATTGTGGGAGGATTAGCCATTGTAGCGGCAGGTTTGAATGCCTATTTTTTGTTCTTTAAGGGAGAAAAAGAGGAGGCAGCAAGCACAGATACGTCAGCTGCTTCAGTAAATTCCTCCTCAGCAGATGAAACGCTTGAAAGCAGTCAGATGCAAGCTGAGGGGCAATATGTAGATGGTGTTTATACAGGTCAAGTGACCTCGACCAACCGAGGGGATTACCAGGTCCAAGTTACCATTTCTGGTGGCCAGCTGACCGATATTACCATGCTTACATGGCCCAAGGACAATCCAACATCGGAACAAATCAATGCAGATGCCTTGCCTGTTTATACGGCAGAAGCGCTGGAAACACAATCGGCAGAATTGACGCAAATTTCAGGTGCCAGCGAGGCTTACAAAGGCTTCACAGGGTCCCTGCAAGACGCCTTGGTACAGGCTCAATAATGAGGGCGATTCTGTATAAAACAATCGAGGCCATGACCATGCCTTTTACCATCACATTGGTGGTTTCTGACAAGGACAAGGGCCAGGTTTTACTCGAAACAGTGTCAGACCAGGTGCTGACAGATTTACGAAAAATCGAGGATGACTTCTCCCCTTTTAAGGCAGGGTCAATGGTTTCACGCTTTCGAGCTGGTGAGAAAGAGCTTTTACTCGATCCAGACTTTCAGGAAGTGTATGCCAAAAGCCTAGCGGCCCAAGAAGAAACAGAAGGTGCCTTTGATCCTTTTTTTGATGGGGACTACAATCCGACGGGTTTGGTTAAGGGATGGGCTATTGAGCAGGTTTTTGACCGCCACTTGAGACCCCTACTAGAGTCTGCTGTCATCGAGGCAGTTGGTCTTAATGGAGCAGGAGATATGCAGTTGTTGACTGGGGCAAGCTCAGATTTTACGTGGCAGGTTGGGATTGAAGATGCGCTCAACCCTCAGCAAGTGGTCAGTCGCTTTAGCTTGAAAGATGGAGCCATCGCCACTTCTGGCCTCAGTAAGAAGGGTCAGCATATCAAAGCTAGCAGCTCTGCTATTGACCAGGTTACGATTGTCGCCAATAGCTTGGTGCAGGCAGACATCTGGGCGACAGCACTGATGACTTGCGAAGAAACCAGGGCTCGTAATCTCATCGCCCGACACCGTTTGAGTGGTCTCTACCAGATCGGTGCCACACATCACTATTTTCAACATGGAGTACTATAACATGCTTAATACACACAAATTCTCAGTTTGGATTGCCTGGTTGACGGCAGTCTTTCTGATCCCTTTTCCCTTTATTTATACCTATGTGAATGGCCTAGAGGCTATGTTTGAGAGCCAAAAACTGGGCGTTGCATACGGGATTATCGCTTATGTTTGGATGCTATTAGCCATTTATATCGGGACGCGTCCACGCTGGATTGACCGCTATATCGGTCTGCCAGCGGCCTATATGATCCATGGGATTTTGAGCCTGGTTGCGATCTTGTTTTCTTTCTTCCATAAAAACATGAACCCGTCTTTCGGTCTTGTCCAAATGACAGGAAATGTGGCCTTTATGATTTTCTTGAGTTTGGCCCTTTATTCAACGGTTTTTATGGCTGGCTGGTTGACTAGTCGGGTGCCTGTGCTTGGCAAACTCAAGCGTTCCTTGGAGACGGTCTTTAAACACGAGGTGTCTGTCTGGCTGCATCGCCTCAATATCCTAGCGACCTTCTTGATTTTTGTGCATGTGCAGTTGATTGATTATATTCGGGCCAATACCAGTTTCATGGCGGTCTTTTGGCTGACCAGTGTCTTTGTCTTTGGAACCTATCTCTATAGTAAAATCAAGCCGACAGCCAAGGGCTATACCTCAAAGCTACTCAGCAATCGTGCCATTGGCGACAATATCCATGAGCTCCGCATTGCTCTTCCAAGTAAAAAGTTGGCAAAGAGCATCCGTCCAGGAGACTTTGTCTTTATCTCCTTTCCAAGCTACAAGGGGCTCACCGAACCCCATCCTTTTTCTGCGGTCAATCATCCTGCAGAGGACCAGGGAGAGTTGGTGTTGGCCATTCGTGGTGATGGAGACTTTACTAAGGGGCTTCAGCTTGTACCCGCACATGCAGAAGTCTTCGTTACAGCAGGTTATGGCATGTACCAGACGGTTATTGATGACCAGGCGCCTGGCAAGTTGATTGCAATCTCAGGTGGGATTGGGATCACACCGATTTTGTCCATTATTGAGGGAAATCAACACATTCCGACCTCTGTCTTTTATGGTGCTAGTACGCCAAATAATCTTCTCTATCAAGAGAAGTTTGCAGAGTGGAACAAGCGTGACAATTTCAAAAGCCAGCTCATCATTGGGCCTGTTCCAGCAGCAGATGTGGTGGCGGATTTACCAGAAAACAAAAAAGATGTTACAGTTTTAATCAGTGGACCAGCTGTTATGGCCCGCTATTGGATTAAGGTCTTGACCAAGCAAGGTGTCCCAAGAGGCCGTATCTTCTATGAAGAATTTGGCTGGTAAAGGATTCTATCGTTTGATTTGACAAAGTAGGAAAAGACTGGTAGACTAATAGAAGTCCACTGGACAAATTAGCCTTTTCTTGGTTGATGGCATGCCAACCTGAAACTCGGATTAGGCCACAATAAAAGGAGAAAACACATGGCAATCTCAAAAGAGAAAAAAAATGAAATCATCGCTCAATACGCTCGTCATGAAGGCGACACCGGTTCAGTTGAAGTACAAGTAGCAGTGCTTACTTGGGAAATCAACCACTTGAACAACCACATCAAAGAGCACAAGCATGACTATGCTACTTACCGTGGTTTGTTGAAGAAAATCGGTCACCGTCGTAACCTCTTGGCTTACCTTCGCCGCACAGACGTTAACCGTTACCGCGAATTGATCCAATCACTCGGACTTCGTCGTTAAGAAAAAAGCCCTTTGGGGCTTTTTTTGATCGAATTGCGGCAGGATAATGGAGTGAAAGCAGCGGACTTGTTATCTTGCCTTTTAGGCTGAACTTGGAAATGGGAACAAGATAGGAAAACATTTGGCCTTTCTGGGATACAAAAAAATAGCATAGTAGGAAAGACTGGATGTTTCCTACTAAAGAATCCGTATTTGGCGATCAAAAAGAGGCTGGGCAAAAACTAGTTTCAGAATAGACAAAAACGAGCATTTCCGCAGTTGGAGATGCTCGTTTTCTCATGTCATGGTTTATAATTA
>NZ_JBEPLO010000052.1:0-3141 GCF_040545225.1 Streptococcus rupicaprae
TAATTATAAACCATGACATGAGAAAACGAGCATCTCCAACTGCGGAAATGCTCGTTTTTGTCTATTCTGAAACTAGTTTTTGCCCAGCCTCTTTTGTATATAATCTATTTTATTTCCTTCAAATCCCTATAAAAAAGACAAAAAAATAAATAAAGGTAATAAATATCAAAAACATAGATTGATTTGTGAATTAGATAACAGAATGAGTGTGATTGATTTTGAGGGTTGATTCTGTGAAAACGATATCATATTAATAAGAAGTGAACTGATACTCAAAGAAAATCGAAAAGAGCCTAGGAAACGAAGCTGATGATAGAATCGGAGTTCACCGAAGCGAGTTGACAACGGCTATGTTTTGATTTTCAAAGAGTAGAACTAATAGAAAGGAGAAAGATTGATGGCTTATTGTAAAGGTTTCCCTTAACGGAATGGTTAGCCTCAAAAGATTTAGCCCCTCATAGAAAGGATGAAATAATGAAAAAGAAATTGCAAAAAGGAATGTGTTTAAGTTTGGCTCTGATACTGGGCTTCCAAGGATGGACCGTAGAAGCTTGCTCAGCCTTTATTATCGGTAAAGGCTTGACAGAAGACGGTTCAACCCTGTACGGACGAACAGAAGATTATCCGTTTCCAGTTGAGATCAATGGGGAAGTCGTGACGGGTTACCACAACAAGAATTTTATCGTTACACCAGCACAGACCTATTCAGAAAAAGATATGATTGAGGACGAGTCGAACGGCTTTAGCTATCCGAGACAGGCTCAGGAGTATAAGTATATTTCTGCTCCTGATGCCAGTCGTGGTACGGGAGAAGGGGTTTATGATGCCCACGGCTTTAATGAACATGGCGTATCCATGTCAGCCACTGTTTCTGCCAGTCCTAATGAGAAGGTGCTAGCTGTTGATCCCCTGGTCAAAGATGGGTTGGCAGAAGCTATTATGACCTCTTTGATTCTACCAAGGGTAAAAACAGCCCGTGAAGGCATTGAATATGTTGCCAAGGTTATCGATGAAAAAGGATCATCTGAAGGCAATATTATTGTGATTGCCGACCAGAATGAACTCTGGTATATGGAAATCCTATCTGGTCATCAATATGTTGCTATCAAATTCCCAGAAGACAAGTACGCTGTCTTTCCAAATACTTATTTCTTAGGCCATGTAGATCTAACGGACAAGGAGAATGTGATTGCTTCTAAAGATGTCGAGAAAGTCGCTAAGGAAGCAGATTCCTATAAAGAAGTTGATGGAAAATTCCATATTGCCAAGTCTTATGGGCCTGAAAGCTACCACGATGGAGACCGTTCTAGGGTTTACGCAGGGATTAAGTTATTGGATCCCGAGGCAAATGTCAACTACGATGATGAGACCTTTGACCTGCTTCGATCACCGTCTGATCCTAACAAAAAGTTCACAGTCAAGGATGCCATGGCTATCCAGCGGAATAGGTTTGAACATCTGCCAGAATTTAAACCAAATGATTTGCTGCCACGAAATGAAAAGGGACGCCGTGGTAGTGGCGATGCTAAAGAAGAGGCAGTCTACAAGTATCCTCTCGGAAACGAGAACGTCATCGATGCCCATATCTACCAAATTAAGCCAGAGTTACCGAAGGCATTTGGTGGGATTGTCTGGCTGAACCTTGGTACCTCAAGAAATAACCCTTATATTCCATTTTACGGTAATATCACTGAGACTTATGAAGCCTTCCACCCACAGACCTTGGAATATGACAAGGCTTCCTGGTATTGGGTTGCTAAACATATCGATGAAATGACCATGGCACATCCAGATATTTTTGGCTCTGACACGTTGAAGTATTTCCAAGAGTTGGAAGAAGAGATGATTGCGCTTCAAGCAGAACAGGACAAGCACTATGCGACGGCTAATCTTTCTGCTGAAGAAGCTAGCAAGGCAGTAACGGAAGATGGCTTGAAACGATCTGAGGAACTCTTTACTAAAATGCAGGCTCTGGAAAAAGAAATGATGGCCAAACTTCCAAAAGAAGAAGATAAAAAAGATAGTCAAGATCAGACAGCCGCCGATGATGCTCCGAAGGCAGAATCTAACGCTTATACGCTACTTATTCTAGGAGCGGTAGCTATAGCTGGTCTATTAGGATATTACATCTTTAAGAAAAAAGGACAGGATTGATTTTCAGGCATAAGGACATTTCCAATACTTGCAACCGCTTAAGCAAATGGCTTGTCTAAAGTAAGAATCTGTAGTACAATAAAAAGGTCACAAGAGGAGCAGTTTGCTGAGAATGGCGATTCGCCTAAACTCTTATCACCTGATCAAGTTAGGACTTGCGTAGGGATGTGGCAGAAGCACAGAATTTGACCTTCTGAAACCTTCTGCAGTTTTGATTGTGGCAATGTTGGCGAGACATGGTCACAATCGACTGTGTTTCAATAGCAGTCCCCGGGACTGTTATGGGATTTGGTTTACAGGAGGTTTTTTATGTCTAAAAATCGTGTCCAGCTTCTAGCTGAAATTGCTATTTTTGCCACCTTGGCTATGGTCTTGGATATTTTCACAGAGCCAATGCAAATAGGACCGTGGATTTCATTTTCCTTTAAGATGATTCCCATCTTCATAGTGGCTTTCCGTTGGGGAATCGGCGCGGGTATGTCAGCTGGCTTCTTGTGGGGGCTTTTGCAGGTCGTGACAGGAGAAGCAGCCAGTGGTATTTTGAGTCCGCTGCAAGGGTTTCTGGAGTACTTTCTAGCCTTTACCTTGATTGGTTTAGCTGGTTTAGCCAAGCCTTGGGTCGATAAGGCGCGGGCTCAGAAGGCTTCAGGGCAGATCTTAGCCTATAGCTTGATTGGCGTATTGTTAGGGACTACAGCGCGTTATATCATCCATTTTATCGCTGGATTTTTCTTTTGGGGACAATATGCACCAGAGGGCCAGAGCGCTGTTCTTTATTCCCTCTCCGTTAATGGCCTATCTTGGCTAGGGGAAACCTTAGCCTGTGTCTTGGTCATTTGGCTGGCCCAACCCATGATGACTTTCTTTTTAACTACAGGCCGTAAGGCTTAAGAAAAGAGGCCGGGCAAAAACTAGCCTCAAAATCAAACCACACCGTGATTTCTGTCTTGAAAACAATCAAGATGAAAGAATCACTGTGTGGTTTTT
>NZ_JBEPLO010000053.1:0-2445 GCF_040545225.1 Streptococcus rupicaprae
GAGATGAGGGATAGTAAAATTCTTTATATTTTCCACATGATTTTTATGCTCTCAGCCTTTACACGGACTTTGTTTATCAATCCTCTAACCATTATCTTTTGACGCTCATAGTCCATTGAAAAAATGTCCTCAGCACCTAATATCTTTCTCATGACCTCCTTTTTCTCTTGTTGCTTGAGCGCGGGGTCGTTTTCTAGTTCTTCCTCTAGAAGTGTCCTCATAGTGGTAAACTCAGCAGATTTCTTTTGCAACTCCTCAAGCGTGATACGATCATCTATGTAGAGGTCATTTAGTCTACTGATTTTCTTAGTCAATTCATCTATCTGTTTCTGATAACTCTCACGGTCGATACTCTCAGTCTCAGAGCCGTCAAAGATTTCATCAAGATAATCAGTATCATTTTGTAACCTACTGATCTCTTTTAGGACATAAGCCTCAATATCATCTTTATAGTAATAACTAGAGTCACACTTTTCATTGTTGTTATAGACCGTTACCCCTTTAGTTTTTTTGGGGTATCTTTGTACGCACTCATACTTTATAAATCTAGTACCATCTTTCCTAACCATGCCCATAATAATCGTAAGTGGAGCATGACAGTAGCCACATTGAGCAATACCTGATAACATGTATTTTGCTTGAAAGGGTCTAGGGTTGTTATTAGCCTGGTAGGCTGCAATCTGTCTAATTTTCAGTTCTTCTTGGACTTTATCATACATTTCCTTTGAGATGATAGGTTCATGATTTCCCTTATAAATTTCGCCCTTATATTGATTGTAACCACAATAGACAGGATTGCCTAAAATTTGCCTAATGATACGATAACTCCAAGCAGGAGTTTTAGGGTATCGTTGATTTATATCATCTCTTAACTTGGTAATCGAACGCCCCCCAAGATAGGACTGGAATATCTCTCTAATTACAATGGCCTCTAGTTCGTTGATGGTCATTTCACCCGTCTCTTTGTGGTAGTCGTAGCCGTATGAGGTTTTTGCCCACATCATAGATTTACCTGCTTTGGCACGTCCTAGCTTTCCTAGTTGCATGCGTTCTTTGATTTGTTCACGCTCAAACTCTGCTATAGCTGACAATAGGGTTAGGAACAGATTTCCCATTGCTGATGATGTATCTAAATTTTCTTGGAGAGAAACAAAGTGAACATCATTCTGATTAAATACTTCTTTCACTAAATACAAGGTATCTCTGACATTTCTTGATAGTCTATCCAGTTTGTAAACTAAGACGGTATCAAACAGTCCTTTTTTTGCCTCGCGAATTAGTTTCATCATATCGGGTCTATCTAATTTACCACCTGAGAAACCAGCATCTATGTACTTGTTGTAAATAGACCATCCCATAGCTTCACAGTATTTAGTTAAGCTATCTAGTTGACCGTCTATTGAATACCCCTCCTCAACCTGATTAGTGGTACTGACACGAACGTAAACAGCAACTTTCCTAGTCATCTTATTTACCTCCGTTATTTATATATTTCCACTTAAAACCACCTGCCAAGTTTCTCTTTCCATGACAGCACATGGAGATACTAGACATATTTATATTCAGTATTTTACTAGCTTCTGTAATGCTATGCCATTCTTGTATAATCTGTCCTTCTGGATTTAATTGTAAGACCCTTTTGTTACTATTTTCGCCTAAATTTTTGATAGCCTCAGTTTGTTTTTTTGATACTTTTTTAATACCAATTGAAAAGGCATGTTTTATATTTTCGCTAGCAGAAACCCACTCTAAATTCCCGGTTTCATTATTTAGCTTGTCGCCATCAATATGATTAACTTGAGTCTTTATTTTTGGGTTGTCATTTTCTAAAAACGCTTCTGCAACTAATCTGTGCACAAAAATTGTTCGTCTGTGTTTATTTTTTGTCAAAATGACTTTGTGATAGCCAAACTGTGTCACGCTTCCCTTGAGGATTCTACCTTTCAATAGCCGGACACCGTCCCATTTAGGAACTATTTTGTCTAAACTTTTGACACGCCCTAGATTACTTACCTCATAAAGACCTTCGTATCCTTTTACGGTTTTCCAAATTTCCATTATGTTTTTTACTCCATTCTATGGTAAAATAGAGTATAGTAAAACAACCTAATCAATTAGGAGGTTTACTATACATTCATCAGCCCTACGCTCTCGGTCGCCAAACTTCTGAGCGTGGGGCTTTTTTGTTTGTTAGTTAGTTATCAATTTTTCGTTTCATTTCACCAAATAAAATACTTTCTTCTGCAAGCACGGTATCATCTTCAGACTTAATGATAAGGGTTGGTGATTGTGTAAATGATAAGTCGTAACCATTTTCGATTGCCCACTCTTTGAAAAAACTTTTCTTATTGCTGTATATAACATCGGCCATCTCTTGAATACTCGCATTAGACGCATATTTATATAACTGTGGGACAAAAACGTAAATAAGACTATCATCATAAT
>NZ_JBEPLO010000054.1:0-2035 GCF_040545225.1 Streptococcus rupicaprae
AAACCACACAGTGATTCTTTCATCTTGATTGTTTTCAAGACAGAAATCACTGCGTGGTTTTATTTTGAAACTAGTTTTTGCCCGGCCTCTTTTTGCGGGAGAGACCGTTTTATTCTTCTGTCCCGAGAAGGTGCTTGCCAACAAGAGCCGCAAGGACACCACCTACAATAGGAGCGAGGATGAAGACCCATACTTGGCTCAGAGCTGTGCCACCGACAAAGAGAGCAGGAGCAAGGCTGCGCGTTGGGTTTACAGAAAGACCAGTCACGTTTAAGCCGACCAAGATCAAGAGAGTCAAGGTCAAACCGATCACGATACCGGCGATTTTGCCGTTGCCTTTTGTAACAGAAGTCACAGTGACAATCACCAAGATAAAGATGAAGGAAACCAGTGCTTCAAACAAGAAGGCGCCAAGAGCATTGACGGTTGAGAAACCATTTTCACCAAGGCTTGTGATTTCTGCGCCAGCATTTGTCAAGAAAAAGATAAGAGCGGCAGAAGCAAGGATAGCACCGAGCACTTGGGCAGCGATATAGGTCACAAGTTCCTTAGCATCCATGCGTTTGTTGACAAACATAGCGATAGAGACAGCTGGATTCAAGTGGGCACCTGAGATGGTTCCGATTGAAAAAGCTGCAGCCACAATGCTCAGACCAAAAGCAAGGGCGATACCAAGGTGACCAAGACCTTCTGTACCATTTCCAAAGACGACGGCACCTGTCCCGATAAAGACAAGCATAAATGTACCGATCAATTCGGCTGTGAATTTTTTCGTGTTAAAAACCTCCATGAGAAAATTTTATGAAAAATAATGAAAATTTCAAGCAAAAAGGCTTTTACAGGGAGGAGGTAGGAAATATGGTCTCATCTAGAGAGAAATCCAGTAGCGCAACATGGTGTCCCCGTCGCTTTCATCCAGACGGCTGTCTTCATACTGGCCTCCATTTGCTAGGATAGTCTTTTGAGAGCCAATGTTCCAATCAGCGGCCGTTATGAGGACCTCAGAGAGCCCGAGTTTTTTGGCTTCCAGAAGGGCTAGTCCGAGTTGTTCTGTGGCATATCCTTTGTGGCGTTCTTTGGGATGAATAGAGTAACCGATGTGGCCAGCGATATTGAGGAGAAAGTCTTGGTTGATATCGTGGCGGATGTTGCAGATGCCGACCATCTTTTGATCGGCTTTCCGGATACACAAGAAGGTAGAAGAAGGCGACCGTCCTTCTTGGCAGCTATCATAGGACGAGGAAAGCTCTAAGTGTTGGAGCCAGTCTTCAAAGGAATCGATCTTTTCTAAGTGGTTGCCCCCATAGAGGTGTTCCTGGGAAAAAAGCGTCCTTGTAGGACAGGACTTGGTCTTTAAAAGCAGGACTAGGTGGGGTTAAATAGAGGTTTTCCATGGCAGAAACTCCTTTTCTTTTTGGGAGATTGTAGCAGGTTTGAACAGACTTGTCAAGCTTGGCCTGACAAGGGATTTGGGATATCATCAATGGAAAAATAAGAAGGAGTTTTTCTATGCTTGGTCTTGCTCGTCGTTTTTTGATCGGATTGTCGTTGGTCTTCTTTTTTGTATGGCCTTGTTGCTTCTTATTTCCTTTCAAAAAGGAGAAAGAGTTCTATATTTGGGGCAAGTCCCTTCTAACGTCTTTTGGCTTGGGAGTCTCTTATCAGCCAGAGAGGGAGAGCGGTTGAAGGTATATGGCCTAGGATTGGTTTTGTCTCTTTCCATGATCTACATCCTACCGTATCAGACAGCGATTTCCTACCCTGCAGGTTTTGGCTTGGTCGGACTGTCTTTGTTGACACTCTTTCTGTGCCGAGCGACCAAAAAAGATCTCTTGGGCATGGCCTGGTGGACAGAATAAAAAAACAGTGAAATTTCTGGTTTCGCTGTTTTCTTATGCCCCACGCCAAACGCATGAAGAAAATTTTATTTTCAGAAAGCGAGATTCATAATGACAAAATCAATCAAAGTAGTAGACTATAGATGAGGTGACTACGATGATTGATTTTATTATTTCTATTGATGATTGCGCAGGTG
>NZ_JBEPLO010000055.1:0-1916 GCF_040545225.1 Streptococcus rupicaprae
AAAACCACACAGTGATTCTTTCATCTTGATTGTTTTCAAGACAGAAATCACTGCGTGGTTTTATTTTGAAACTAGTTTTTGCCCGGCCTCTTTTTTTTTGAGCTAACAATAACTTTTATCTGAGTTTTATTATTATAGCTTCAATGTCCTCTAATATTTCTAGCGTATAGCTATTCCACCACTGTCAGTTTGCTGGCTTCATCGATGAACTTGCTGTAGCTGTCATTTTTCAGAAGCTCTGCGATGACCTTATCAATCTCAGCCTTGAGGGCATTGCTGCCTTTTGGCATGGCAACAGCCTTGGCATCTCCATCGGAAACTTCAAGTGCCACTTTGGATAAGGCCAAGTCACTGTTTTGCGCCAAATAACCTGCTGCAACAGGACCTTCCAAGTTAACGGCTTGAACCTTACCAGCCTTCAATTCATTGATGGCTTCGCCCATGTTGGTCAAAGAAACGACATTCGACTCTGTCAACTGGGCCTTGACCAATCCTTCTTCAATCGTTCCCTTTTGCACCGCAACTGACTTGTTCGCAAAATCTTCCAGGGTTTGATATTGATCTGCTTCTGAAGCAAGAACTAGCATGGCGTTTTCTGTCTCATAATAGCTGTCTGAAAAGTCAAAGGTCTTGGCCCGTTCTTCAGTGTAAGAAATACCAGAAATGGCAATATCTGCCTTATCCGACTGCAAGCTAGACAGGACATTGTCAAAGCTCATGACCGAAATCTCCAGCTCTACACCAAGATGATCTGCAATGGCTTGAGCCAAATCAATATCAGCACCAACCACTTCATTCTTCCCATCAATCAGAGTCTGAAACTCAAAGGGAGCATAGTCCGGACTCACCGCCACAACCAGCTTACCAGCTTCTTGAATTTCTTTTAAAGAGTTATCCTCAGTTGAGGTTTGACTGCCACAGGCTGTCGTCAAAAGCACACCTGCCAAGGCTACTATAGTTAACAAGCTTTTCTTAATCATTTTTATTCTCCTTTGAACTAAGATTGTTCTATTATATTGCATAATTATTCTTTTGTCAATGACTTTTTTTGATTTTCTTTCAAAAAGTTCGTTTTTTAATATAAAACACTAATCCTAACAATTCTCTGACTTTATGATATAATCATGTCTATCAATACAAAAGGAGTTAACATGTCTAAATTAAAATGGCCTCTCATCGCTGTACTTTCGCTAGGACTCTTACTAGCCGGGCTATACGGTATTAACCTACTGATTGGGAATGAATCTGCTAAAATGACCACTTCAACATCTAGCTTTTCAATCAAAGATAAAGAAGAAATCAATACTGCCTTTCAACTCGAAAAGCAAACTCTTCCCGTTTTCACGATAACTACTACCCAAGGGGATACTATAAAAAGTGATTCTTTTTACGATAAACCCATTTTCATCATGGAATGGGCGAGCTGGTGCAGTTATTGTCAGGAACAAATGCCATTTGTCCAGAAAGTATTTGAAAAATATGGAGATCGTGTTAATTTCGTCATGATCAATGCGACGGGCTTTAACGGTGAAACACCTGAAGCCGCTCAAGCTTATATTAATCAAAAGGGCTATACTTTCCCTTGGTACATTGATCAAGGTTTATTGACAGCCGATACCCTAAAGATTGAAAGCACACCTACTATGTTCATTGTTGATAAAAATCAGAAGGTACAAACCGTCTTCACCTCTGTTCAGACCCAAGAGAGCCTTGAGGCTGCCATCAAGCAAGTTTTAAACTAAACCATGTCTAACTAGTTGACCTTCCCTGATTAGCCTACTCTATCATGGTCATGTATCAACGAATAACCCACCGAATTGTTTGAACTGCTCCCTGTCAAGTGGACAATCAAATAATAAAAGATTTAAGCTACGGCCTTGTTCCTCATTTCAAGAGGGGCAAGGCCGTTGTTGCGC
>NZ_JBEPLO010000056.1:0-1620 GCF_040545225.1 Streptococcus rupicaprae
CAGACCTTTGGTGAGTGGACGACCGATAAGGCTGACTACGCAGCACAACCGTCCCCAACTGTCGATAAGTACACGACTGATACGCCAGAAGTAGCACCAGCTCCTACTAGCCCAGAAGATTCTGATTCAGAAGTGACTGTTGTCTACACCCCAACCTCGTCAGAAACAACTGAAACCAAGACCATCACCCGTACCATTAAGTATGTGGATGAGGCTGGTAATGAGTTGGCACCAGCTGTTACTCAAACAGTAACTTATACTCGCGCCGTTACGACTAACGATGCGACCGGTGAGCAGACCTTCGGTGAGTGGACAAGTGTTGATGACAGCTTCGACGAAGTGACCTCTCCAACAGTTCCAAATCGTGTAACAGACACGCCAGTTGTTGCTAGCGAAGTTGTAACTGCTGATGCTTCAGACAAGGAAGTTGTTGTTGTCTACACCCCAACCTCATCAGAAACGACTGAGACCAAGACCATCACCCGCACCATCAAGTATGTGGATGAGGCTGGTAATGAGTTGGCTCCAGCCGTTACTCAAACAGTAACCTATACTCGCACCGTTACGACTAACGATGTGACCGGTGAGCAGACCTTTGGTGAGTGGACGACCGATAAGGCTGACTACGCAGCACAACCGTCCCCAACTGTCGATAAGTACACGACTGATACGCCAGAAGTAGCCTCAGCTCCTACTAGCCCAGAAGATTCTGATTCAGAAGTGACTGTTGTCTACACCCCAACCTCGTCAGAAACAACTGAAACCAAGACCATCACCCGTACCATTAAGTATGTGGATGAGGCTGGTAATGAGTTGGCACCAGCTGTTACTCAAACAGTAACTTATACTCGCGCCGTTACGACTAACGATGCGACCGGTGAGCAGACCTTCGGTGAGTGGACAAGTGTTGATGACAGCTTCGACGAAGTGACCTCTCCAACAGTTCCAAATCGTGTAACAGACACGCCAGTTGTTGCTAGCGAAGTTGTAACTGCTGATGCTTCAGACAAGGAAGTTGTTGTTGTCTACACCCCAACCTCATCAGAAACGACTGAGACCAAGACCATCACCCGTACGATCAAGTATGTGGACGAGGCTGGTAATGAGTTGGCTCCAGCCGTTACTCAAACAGTAACTTATACTCGCACCGTTACGACTAACGATGCGACCGGTGAGCAGACCTTCGGTGAGTGGACAAGTGTTGATGACAGCTTCGACGAAGTGACCTCTCCAACAGTTCCAAATCGTGTAACAGACACGCCAGTTGTTGCTAGCGAAGTTGTAACTGCTGATGCTTCAGACAAGGAAGTTGTTGTTGTCTACACCCCAACCTCGTCAGAAACAACTGAAACCAAGACCATCACCCGTACCATTAAGTATGTGGATGAGGCTGGTAATGAGTTGGCACCAGCTGTTACTCAAACAGTAACTTATACTCGCGCCGTTACGACTAACGATGCGACCGGTGAGCAGACCTTGGGTGAGTGGACAAGTGTTGATGACAGCTTCGACGAAGTGAGCTCTCCAACAGTTCCAAATCGTGTAACAGACACGCCAGTTGTTGCTAGCGAAGTTGTAACTGCTGATGCTTCAGACAAGGAAGTTGTTGTTGTCTACACC
>NZ_JBEPLO010000057.1:0-1224 GCF_040545225.1 Streptococcus rupicaprae
TTATAATTATAAACCATGACATGAGAAAACGAGCATCTCCAACTGCGGAAATGCTCGTTTTTGTCTATTCTGAAACTAGTTTTTGCCCAGCCTCTATTTGCTTTTTTAGGCTACCTTTTAACGGGAACGCTGTTTGCCTGCGTTGCGTTTTTTCTTAGATGATCCTGGCAAGATTGCTTGGTTAGCAGGTGCTTGTGGGGTAACATCTTTTTTGTAGGATGATGTATTAATCGGCCTTGCTTTAGGAGGATTTTTAGCAAATTCCTCTGCGATTTTACGTTTGTGGTAAGGGCGAACAAAGAAATTGATGATGATTTGTTGAAGGACCTGAATCACACCTCCGATTACCCAGTAAAGGGTGACACCCGCAGGAGAAGTCAGTGAGAAGACTGTAATCATGACAGGGCTCATGTACATCATGGTCTTCATCTGTTCGCGTTGTTGAGGGTCAACTGCCTGCATGGATAGGTAGGACTGGAGGAAATAGAGAACGCCGACAATTGCTGTCAAAATCAGTGACGGCTTGCCAAGGTTGATGCCTAGGAAGGTCGCTTCTGAAATACCAGTGGTATAGCGCGCCGCGTAAAAGATGGCCGTAAAGAATGGCATTTGAATCAGAAGCGGCAAGCAACCGACACCACCAAGCATAGACACGCCATTTTCTTTTTGAACAGCCATCAGCTCCCGTTGAACCATCATCTGTTCTTGAGGGTCTTTGGCGGTTTTGAGGCGTTCTTGGATAGGGTCAAGAATTGGTTTGAGATGTTCACGACGAACAGCCTGTTCGCTAGCCTTCCATGCCTGATAGAGACCGAGGGGGAAAATCAAGAGGCGGACAACCAAAGTAGTCAAGATGATACCAATACCATAACCGAACCCTTGGTCTTTAGCGAAATAGGTAATCAGCTGGCCCATCGGTTTTACCAGAAGATTGTAAACCCAACCTTCTCCTGTTGGGACACCGTTTTTTGTGGCGACACAGCCAGCTAGAAAGAAGCTAGCCAAGACTGTTAAGGCTAGTAAGCGCAAGATTTGTTTCTTTTTCACGATATGGTTTCCTTTTTTGAAGTAATACCTTTCTATTCTACATTTTTTTAGAAGAATAGACAAGTTTTATCCTCCATCACTTCACGCCGTACGCATGAAAACTTTCTCTTCCTCCTTTTGTGCCCTGACATCAATTTTGAAAAAATAGCTGTTTAAATCAATCCTCTGCTTAACCTC
>NZ_JBEPLO010000058.1:0-1170 GCF_040545225.1 Streptococcus rupicaprae
TTGAACTGCTCCCTGTCAAGTGGACAATCAAATAATAAAAGATTTAAGCTACGGCCTTGTTCCTCATTTCAAGAGGGGCAAGGCCGTTGTTGCGCTCTTGAAACCGTTCATGATTGTAAAAATAAATGTAGGCGTCGATGTCGTCTACTAATTCCTCGAAGGTCTTATAAGTCTTCAAGTCATAGCACTCGGTCTTAAAGTGCCCAAAGAAACTCTCGATTGGCGCATTGTCAATGCACTTACCAACCCGTGACATGGATCTGGTCAATTGAAGTTGGTTGGTCACCATACGGTATTCTCTGGAGGTATACTGGGAACCTCGGTCACTATGGAGCAGCGGTCTGGCACCTGGATTAGCCGCCATCGCCTTTCGCAGGTTCTCCATCACGAGGGGATTGTCGTTGTGCCGGCTTAATATGGTAGGCGACAATTGAGCCGTCATAGAGGTCCTTAATGGCACTCAAATAAGCCTTACAGCCTAAACCATATGGCAAGAAAGTCACATCGGTACACCACTTCTGATTCGGTGCATCAGCTATAAATTCTCGATTGAGCAGGTTCTCTTCAATGTTGACAAAACTGCTCTTGGTACAGTAAGCACGAGACCTGCGGATAACTGATGACATCCCGAGGATGCGCATCAAACGACGGATACGTTTCTTGTTGTAATTGGTTCCTAGCTGACGATTGACGAACCGTGTCATCCGGCGGTAGCCTAGAATCCCCTTATACTTGGCATGGAGTTCCTTGATGGTTGCCATCAGGGCTTGATTGGTTGTTTCTGAAGCGGTCTCTTGGTGCTTGAGCCACTTGTAGTAGCCTGAACGGGATACGCCTAAGAGCCGACAAAGGGAGTTGATGAAACAGTCCTCGTGTTCATCAGCGTAGTCCTTGATGGCTTGAAAGGTTTCCAGATGGCGCCCCTGTCTCACCGTCGGCTTCGCCGTCTGATTTCTTCCAACTTTTTTAGCAATCCGTTCTCCATTTCAAGGTAACGATTGCGTTCTTCCAACTGTTTGATTTTAAGTTGGAGCTCTTCCTCTGGCGTGAGATTTGGCTTGGTTTCAAGCCCTTTCCCACGGCGGTCCAGAAGTCCTTGACTGCCATCCTTTTCAAACTTCCGAACCCAGGAATAGACCTGTTGGTAGGAGACATTATATTTCGCAATTG
>NZ_JBEPLO010000059.1:0-1128 GCF_040545225.1 Streptococcus rupicaprae
CCAAAAAAGAAAACATTGACAAATCAACGTTTTCTTTAACTATCCGAAACTATCGGAAGATATGATGGAGCCGGTGGGAGTCGAACCCACGTCCAAACACCTGCCAACACATTCGTCTACAACCATAGGTGATGTCTTGCTTTAACTAGATACCGACACACCACTCAGGCCTGTATCTAGCGAGTTTCTAAATCTCGTTGACAAGTACGAAACACTTCTTGTCAACCAGCTTACTAAATTAAGACCTCAGGTTGCCGTAAGCAAACAGCCGTCAGTCACGCCTGCAGGTTATTAAGCTGCTAAAGCGTAAGAAGTGTTATTTTTTGCAGTTATATTTAACTGAGCGTTAACGTCGCCACACGAGTTGCAGAACATGCCTCATAATGCCTGTCGAATCCGTAACGACCCCAAAATGAGATAATTCATTATATCAAAATACAGTTAAAAATTCAAATTTTTTTACTTGCATGGTATAATGGTGGTATGTATCAATTCTGGCAAAAAACGTTTAAAATAATGGGTATAGTTACCTTAATAGCTTCATTTGTTTTGGTAATTTGGCTCTATCATATCGGTATTCTCAATGATCAAAATAGCATGAAAGAGTGGGTTACTCGTTATCCCGTAATAGCTCCCTTTGCTTTCTTCTGGATTCAAGTTATTCAAGTCGTTTTTCCCATTATTCCAGGAGGAGTCACTACGGTCGTTGGCTTTCTAGTCTTCAAGCCTATTTTAGGGTTTATCCTGAATTCAGTAGGGATTATTATCGGCTCTATCATTCTCTTTCATTTGGCACGCCTTTTCGGTAAAAAGTTTTGTTTACTCTTCATGTCGGAGGAAACTTTCGATAAATATGAGCGAAAAATTGACAATAAACGGGGATTTGAACTATTCTTTATCCTCTGTATGATTTCTCCAATGGCTCCTGCCGATATTGTGGTTATGATCACTGGTCTTACCAGCATGTCCTACCGCAAATTCGCCCTTATCTGCCTCATCTGCCGTCCCATCTCCATTCTTACCTACAGTTATCTACTGATTTATGGCGGCCAATGGATACAGCAATTTCTTTGAATTTTAACAAAAATAATCAGCATCCACAGGTCAGGATGCTGATTATTTTTTAAA
>NZ_JBEPLO010000060.1:0-1028 GCF_040545225.1 Streptococcus rupicaprae
AAAAAACACCTCTATGTTATACTTGTAGTCGACGAAAACACAAGAACAGGACATAGAGATGCAAGACCATTATACACCAAAAGGTAAACATTTGACAATAGCAGACCGTCGTTTAATTGAACGTTGGAAACAAGAAGGCAAATCCAATCGTGAGATTGCTGGCCTCTTAGGCAAGGCTCCACAAACGATAAATAATGAGATCAAGCAAGGTCTGGTTCTCCAACAAGTCCGTCAGGGGAAGTTTGAGAAGGTTTATCGGGCAGATAGGGCTCAGGACATCTATGAGATTAACCGAAAGAACTGCCGTAAACCTGTCACTCTCACTAAAGAAGCCAAGGAAACGATTGTCCACTACATCAAGCAGAAATGGTCTCCTGAGATGATATCAAAGCGCAAAGTCAATGTCCCAACTTCTACTATTTACTACTGGATTTATACAGGACACTTGGGGTTGAGCAAGATGGATATGTTGTATCCAAGAAAAACGAAAGCACTCAAGAAAACGGCTAGTCCTGACTTTAAACCTGCTGGGAAGTCTATTGATGAGCGACCTGAAGCTATCAATCAGAGACTGGAGAGTGGGCACTATGAGATTGATACGGTGGTTGAGGAACGGGCTAAAGCGCCTTGCTTTCTCACTCTGACGGATAGAAAAACCAGATATGAAATCATTCGTTACTTACCAAACAAGACAGCACAAGCGGTTAATGACGCCGTGTTGAGCATTTTACAGGAATATGACATTAAGTCTATCACAGCCGATAATGGGGCAGAGTTTGCCAGATTGAGTGAGGTCTTTAGCCAGGAGAACATCTACTACGCCCATCCTTATTGTTCTTGGGAGAGGGGAACCAATGAGAATCATAATCGGCTCATTCGACGGTTTCTGCCTAAGGGAACAAGAGGGGCGACCAAAAAACTGGCTGCTCAGATTGAGAGATGGATCAATCATTACCCCAAACGACTACTAAACTACAAGACGCCTAGAGAAGTTTTAACAACTGGCTAACTTGGACTTGAAATTTGGC